>PMZN01000083.1:0-1212 GCA_003170375.1 Acidimicrobiaceae bacterium
CCTGCTCCAAAGCCCACGCCCCCCGTCGGGTCTCACGCCTCAGCGAATCTACTTCATCAGACGGATTCAGGCGGTCACGACAGCTCCGCCCTGGCGGCCTCGGACCGGAATTCCAGGGCTGGTGATCGCGTGCGCCCGGACNNCAGAACACGCCATCCACGTGCTCGAGGCCGCGTGCTGCGCCGCCAGGAGTGGGCGAACCGTGGCCGATCGAAGCCGGGCGTTTAGTCAACAGAGCTGAGAGGCGACGGCGCCGGACGGACACCGGTGCCGCCCGAACGGAGAGATACCAATGGCAGTCCAATTGCCCAAGTCCACGCGAGCGACCAGCAAGGAGGTCGACAAACGGTTGGACGTCGTCGTCGCGGAGCAGGAGCAGATCTTCCTCGACCGCCAGCCCCGGTCCTGGCAGCTGAGCCAACGTGCAGTCCGCGCCCTTGCAGGTGGGGTGACCTCGAGCTGGCAGATAACCCGCCCCCAAACAGTGTGGATCAGCCATGGCGTCGGCTCGAAGATATACGACGTCGACGGTACCGAATACGTTGACATGCACGGCGGCTACGGTGCGGGCCTGGCCGGGCATGCTCACCCGGCGATCGTCGAGGCTGTGTGCCGCCGGGTCGTCCGGGGCACCCACTTCGCCCAACCGACCGAGGACGCGATCATCGTGGCCGAGGAGCTGGGGAATCGCTTCGGCCTGCCCTTGTGGCGCTTCACCAACTCGGGCACGGAGGCGACCATGGACGCAGTGCATCTCATGCGGGCGATCACTGGTCGGGACTTGATAATCAAGGTCGAAGGTTGCTACCACGGCCATCACGACTCGGTGCAAATATCGGTCACACCGGAGGCCGATGACATTGGCCCTGCCGAGCGGCCCGTCGGGGCTCCCGCGAGCACGGGCATCCCGGAGGCCATTTTGTCACTGACGAAGATCGCTTCGTTCAACAGCGTCGACAGCGTCCGGCGACTGCTCGAGGAGAATCCCGGTCAAGTCGCCGGCATGATCATCGAGCCGATAATGATGAATGCCGGCATAATCCTGCCTGTCGAGGGCTACCTGGCCGGTCTGAAGGAGGTGCTCCACGAGCATGGGGCACTGCTCACCTTCGACGAGGTGAAGACCGGTCTCACCGTCGGGCCTGGCGGGGCCACAGCAGCTTTCGGGACCACGCCGGACATCGTCTGCCTGGCCAAGGCGATTGGTGGCGG
>PMZN01000083.1:1224-14373 GCA_003170375.1 Acidimicrobiaceae bacterium
GTCGCGACCGAGGAGGCCTACACGAAGATCGGGGCCCTTCGCGCGCGGATCGACCAAGCGCTCAGCGATGTGATCGTCGAGTCCGGCCTACCGGCTCACGTCGTGTCGATCGGGGCGAAGGGTTGCGTCACATTCTCGACCGAGCCGGTGCGCGACTACCGGGACTTCCTCGAGATCGACGACAGGTACAACCACGCCCACTGGTTGTTCCAGCACAACGGCGGGGTGTTCCTTCCTCCTTGGGGCAAGACCGAACAGTGGCTCGTCTCGGTCCAGCACGACAGCTCCGACGTCGACCGCCTCCTCGGCAACTTCGAGCGTTTCGCTCGAGCCGTAACGGGCTAGCTCTGGCCGGCGAAACTGCCACGAAGGTGTGACGCTGTTCGCAACGGCCGGCCGAGAGACAGGCCCTACCTCTGGGCGATGTCGGCCACGAACCTGCCAGGCCATAGGTCGGGCCTCGAAGGCCCGATCACCAAGCCGTGGAGCCTCCGATGGCAGACTCAACGGCTCCTTCAGCCGCCGTAACCTGGGTGCCCGCTCTTGAGGTACTCCAGGTACTCGTCGAAGCTGCACGGGCGCGCTAACAAGTACCCTTGCGCGTACTCGCATCCGAGGTCACGCACTGCCGCGAGTTCCTCCCTGGTCTCGACGCCCTCCGCGACGACACGGAGACTGAGCGCGTCACCGATCGCGATCATTGCCGTGACGAGAGTGGCGTCGTAAGGGTCAGAGTCCAGGTTGGAGATGAAGGACCGATCGATCTTGAGCTCGTCGACCGAGAACCCACGCAGGTAGGCGAGCGACGAATACCCGGTGCCGAAGTCGTCGATGGAAAGTTGCGTCCCGATTGCCCGCAGCTGGTGCAGCACCTTGGAGAAATAGTCGACGTCCCCCATCAGCACGGACTCGGTGATCTCGAGGCAGAGCAGCTTCGGTTCGACGCCCGTCGTTGAAATCAGTTCCTCCAGGTGGCGCGTGAAGTCGCGTGACCGCAGTTGTATGGCGGAGACGTTGACCGACATCGTGCACGCTGGCTGTCGGGGTTCGGTCCGGTTGGAGCGTGCGAGAGCCTTGCACGCCTGTTCGAGGACCCATTCGCCGATCGGGACGATCAGCCCACAGTCCTCGGCAACTGGGATGAAGTCTGCCGGGCCGATTATTCCCCGATCCGGGTCGTGCCACCGTAGAAGCGCCTCGGCGCCGACGAAACGCCCCTCGATCATCGACCAGACGGGCTGGAAGGCGAGCGCAAATTCGTGCTTGTCGAGGGCGCGACGCAGGCCCGCCTCTCCTGTGGAGCGCTGCTCGGCTTCGGCCCGCAAAGTGTCGTCGAACACCTCGTAGCGTGCCCTGCCGAGATCCTTGGCGCGGTACATCGCGAGGTCGGCGTCGCGCAGAAGCTTGTCGGCGCTCCCGCCCGCTTTGCTTGTGGTGATCCCGATCGACGCCGTCACGTGCACCTCCTCGCCGTCGATATCGAACGGTGCGTTGAACGAGATCAGCGTGTGGTCCGCGATCTTGATCGCTTCGGCCGCGGCGAGAAGCTTTTCGCACACGACGACGAACTCGTCGCCGCTGAAGCGGGCCACGGTGTCCGAAGCGCGCGAGCGCTCCACCAATCTGTCGGCGACGGCCCTCAGCACGGCATCGCCAAAACCGTGGCCTCGCGTGTCGTTGAAAACCTTGAACCGGTCTACGTCGACGAAGAGCAAGGCAACCAGTCCGTTTTCGCGGGTGGCGCGCGACAACGCGTGCTCGATCCGGTCCATGGCCAGCACCCGGTTAGGCAGCCCGGTGAGGGGATCATGGAGGACCTCGTGTTCGAGACGCAGTTCCGCCGCCTTCCGGTCGCTGATGTCACGAGTGATGCCGTCCATTCCGATGACTTCCCCATCTGCGTCAAGGACCGCGCCGAGGCTCTGGTTCACCCAGATCTTGGAGCCGTCCTTGCGTGCGAACTCGACATCGACGGCCGACTTGACACGGCGAGAACGCACCCGCCTCAGCCACACGTCACGAGAGGCGTGGTCGATCAGGCAATTGATGAGCTCAGGCTGGGCGTAGAACTCTTCCGGCGTGTACCCGGTGATCGCGAGGCACGCCGGGCTCACGAACTCGAAACCAGGATCGGGGAAGATCCGGTAGCGGAATATGAGGTCCCGCGAGTTCTCGGCGAGCATGTGGAGCTGGCGTTCGACTCCTCGTGCCTTCTCCTCGGCTTCATGGCGGTCCGTGATGTCCTGCACGACGCCGGCGAGCGCGACCGGGCCTCCACTCTCGTCAGCGACGACGTCCGCCGCTGAGAAGACCCACCGTTGCGTGCCGTCCGGGCGCACTATCCGATATTCGAGCTCGAAGCGAGGTCCCCCGGTGATCGCCGCGAGCTCCGCCGCCTGGACGCGCGGGAGGTCGTCAGGGTGGACCCCCCCGAAGAAGTCCGCCGAGGTCAAGTTGGGACGCTCGGCGATCCCGAAAATCCGGTACACCTCTCTCGTCCAGGTCACCGGTGCACTCGGGGTGCCGCCGGAGATCCACCCACCGATGTGCCCTACGCGCTGGGCTCGCTCGAGAAGTGCCCGGCTCTCGGCGAGGTCGCGCTCACGCCGCTTGCGCTCGGTGATGTCGTGCAGGACCGCGGCCTCCCCGACGATCGAGCCGTCCGGGGCGAGGATCGGCGACAGGCTCATCGACACCTCGAAATTCGTGCCATCGCGCCGTGTCCGCGCCGTCTCGTGATGGCTCAAACGCTCCCCGGCTGCCACCCTGGCGAAGACCTGCGTGAAGTCCTCGAGAGCTTCTTCATCGAGGATCTCGCCATAAAAGCGCCCAACCATCTCAGCGGCGCTGTAGTGGTAGAGGCGCTCGGCGGCTCGGTTCCAGCTCGTCACGCGCCCGTCCATCTCGACGCTCACGATGGCGTCCTCAGTGCTTTCCACGATCGCGGCGAGCAACGCTCGAATCTCCTCCGAGCGTTGCCGATCGCTGATGTCGTGAGCGATCCCCAAAGAGCCGACGACGAGCCCGTCAGAGGCTTGAATCGGTGAGATCGTCAGGGACACCTGAACCTCGGAACCGTCCCTGTGGGTGCGCGCCGTCTCAAGGTGGGCGACTCGCTCGCCCCGGGCGAGTCGGGCCGTGATCGCCGAGAACTCATCTCGCCGGGCCTCGGGCACGATCATCTCGAAGTTCTGGCCGATGGCCTCTGCCGCCGTCCAGCCAAACAGGCTTTCGGCCGCAGGGCTCCAGCTCATGATCGTGCCGTCGAGGCGCTGCGAGACGATCGCGTCTTCACTCGAGTCGACGACGGCGGCGAACAACAGGGCTGCCGAGAATTCCTCTGGCAAGCCCTCGAACTCCGCAGATCGGCCGACGGTCATCTAGCGCCACCAAGATTCAGTTGTTCAGCCCGAAAAGAGGCCGCGCTGCCCCTGACTGACGAAAGCCTACGGCATTTGACGTTCAGGCCCAGGACTATCGACGTCCGGTAGTTGGCCGAGATCCGCCTTCGGCATGACCGGGTCCGCTCGTGTGCCTGGCAATTGGCCGACGCCGGCAGCGAGCATGGCCGAGTTGGGAATCTTGAGATCTCCATCGTCGGTACGCAGCGTCACGTAGGTGAGGCTGACCTCGAGGATCCAGGCGTCGAATACCCCGCCGAGCGCTCCCGAGCGGATCCGAACGTGGTCGCCGATCTTGAAAGGCCTCGCGAGGAGGAGCACGAGCGCAGCAAAGACGTTTCCAAGGCTCTGCTGCGCGGCTATGCCGAGCACGACTCCGGCGAGCCCTGCACCGACCAGAAGATGATCGATGGACACTTCGAGCACTGCGAACACCGCGAAGACGACCACGAGGTAGCCGATGCCGGTTGCGAGCAGCCGAACCGCCGCCCCGGCGGCCGCGATCGATCGCAGTGTCACGAGGTGGCCCAGGCCGCCGGCGATTCGCCGCGTCGCGATGACGCCCGAGACGAGGAGTGTGGCTGCGCTTATCCAAGCGACGAGCTTTGGGTGGAGCGCATAGCTGTGGACATTCCCGAACTCGGAGCCGCTCACGAGCGCGGCGGAAGCGACGACCCCAGCGAGGATCCCGATCGTCCAGTTGTGCTTGCGAACGCCAGTCATCTCGCCGGCCGCCTAGTTGTCACCACCTATCCACGGTAGCGATCTCTGATCACCTGAGCCCTTCGACCGGAGCGACACGACCTCGAACAGCGAGTCCGAGGTCCCACCGCGGCGTTCCGGATCAGCTCGGCGATCGCGCTCGCCGCTGGCGCTGCCGCGCTGCTTGTGCCTGCCAGGCCGTCTGCGTCGCCCGACCAGGGCATGGCGGTGGAGCCCGGCACTGTTCGGGCGGCAGAGCAGATCCCCCCGGAGCTCCGTGCGGTTGCGCAGAGTTGTTCAGGGTTCTTGTGGTAAGCGGGCATGCTCGGCGCGGAAGGCGTCGATCATGTAGGCAGTGAACCGCCGCCACGTGTCGGGCGCACTGTCGCGCGTCGCGGTCACAACGCCGGCGTTGGCGAACAGCAGCATGGGAACGTCCGTAAAGACGAAGTCAGCGCGAAGTGTGCCTTGCTGCTGCGCTCGTCCGATGAGCTGTTCCAGGTTCTGCAGGGCACGGTTCCTAAGTTCCTCAGCTGGGGAGGGGGCCGGGAACCTCATGGTGATGAGGTCCTTGAGCCCAGCGTCGGCGGCTTGCATCGCACAGAACTTGTTGATGAGCCAGCAGAAGCCGGCCCACGGGTCCGGGTCATCGAGCGCGTGCTCGGCGGCAGCCGCATAGTCGGCCATCTTTCGCTCGAAGCTGGCCGCGATGAGGTTGGCCCTGGTGGGGAATCGTCGGTAGAGGGTGGCGATGCCCACGCCGGCTCGCCGGGCGATCTTCTCCAGGGCGGCGTTCAGGCCCCACTCGGCAAATACCTCTTGGGCTGCGGCGACTATCCGCTCCCGATTGCGCTCGGCGTCGGCCCGCAGGCCCGGGGAGCCCTCGGCGCCGGCCACGATGGCCGGTGGCGGAGCCCCGGCCGAACGGCCTCGGTCCGACGTCTCGATCACTGCTTCAGTGTACCGGCAAGCGGAGGGTAGCCTCCAGTTACGTGTTAGCCTTCCGATGCAAATGGAGGGCTACCTCCGGTTAGTGGAAGTATCGTGTCGAACACGCAGAATGGAGCTCGAGGAATGCCGGAAGAAGTCCCAGCTGCTGGTCGGGCTCGAAGCGTCGAAGGCGACACGCAACCGCTGGGCGGGATGCCCAAGGCTCGGATCCGAGTCGTCACAGACAGTGGCGCCGACCTTGACAGAGCAGTCGCTGCCGAGCACGGAGTGAGCGTCGTGCACCTCGACGTCCGGCTCGGTGCGTTCGGACCGGATATCACCTCGACCTGGTCGCCCGAGGAGTTCTGGGAGAGATCAGCCCACATTGCGGAGTTGCCCGAGACCTCGGCGCCCTCGCCTGGGGCGTTCAAGGAGGCTTTCTCAGCCCTGGCAGACGAGGGTGCTGAAGGAATCGTGTGCATAACGTTGTCGTCGAAGCTGTCTGCGACCTACCAGGCCGCTGTCGTCGGGGCCGAGAGCGTGACAGATGGGATCCGAGTCCGAGTCGTCGACTCGCAGTTCGCGACGATGGCGGAGGGGCTCACGGTGCTCGATGCCGTGGCCACCGCCGAAGCGGGTGGGGACTTCGAGGCCGTCGCGGCGGCGGCGGTCGCCAGCAGCGGGAGAATGCAGCTCTTCGGAACACTCGACTCCCTCGACAACCTGCGCAAGGGCGGACGCCTCGGATCGGCCCAAGCACTGCTAGGCGGGCTGCTGGACATAAAGCCGGTCCTCGAGATCCGGGACGGTGTGCTCGAGCTCGAGTCCCGTCCTCGGACCCGTTCTCGCTCCTTCGAGCGCCTCGCCTCGAAGGTGCGCGAGGCGGAAGATCTCGAGCGCCTCGCCGTGGTGCACGCGGCTGCCTCCGATGTCGACTTGTTCGTCGAGCTTCTCGCCGCCTCGTTCCCGAGGGACCGCATCAGCGTCGGCTGGCTCGGCCCGGTCATCGGGACTCACGTCGGCCGGGGCACGATCGCGGTGGCCGCGCAGCGTCGCGTCAGGTAGCAGACCTGTAGATACCGCTCCAGTTCGGCGAGGAGGGCTGAAAGCGTCCGGCTGGGCCTTTGCCGAAAAGGGCGAGAAGGTTGCCGGTGATCTCGCCCACGATCGGAGCGGGACACGACCGGCCTGCACGCGAGCAGGGCGCCAGAGAGGGGATCCAGTTGGTGGTCCCGCTGTCGAAGATGCCGGCGTGGCTGGTCGGGTCGCTCCAGTAGGTCATGTCGGAGTCGAGGAAACCTTGCGAATCGCCGAGCTCGCTGATGGCCTCTTTCAGGGGAACTGGTGAGTGTCCGAGGATTTCGACGTTGACGGGATAGTCGTACGGATCGAACTCGTCGAGGTCGGTGGCAATCACCCCGGGCACGCTCGAGCCGTCACTCAGTCCGGTTCCCTTGAAGATCCAGGCGCTCGCGTCCGCGACTACGAAGGGAACCGGTCGGTTGCCGGGCTCGACGAAGCCGACGTAGTTCTCGCCTACGAAGCCGACCTCGGACCAGTCGGCAGGCGGGCTGGCCCAGATGTTCCCTGTTACCTGTAGGGGGTTCCCCTTGCCGTTGAGGGGGTCCTCGGTGGCGTCGCGATAGTCGACCTCCTCGCGGTCGGGTCCCAGGGGGGAGCCTTGGAGGCGGACATGACGCAAGACCGCGCTCGCACCGAAGAACACCATGTTGACGCCGGCTTGCTCGGCCGCCACTGCGGCCCGTCGCTCAAACAGCGACCAACACTCGTCGTGACCGAGAGAAAGCAGAGTCTTGTGGTCGAGCAAGATGCCTGGGTGCTGTTCGACGGTCACGTCGGTGACATAGGCGACGTCCAGCCCGTGCTGTTCGATAAAGCGGATGAAGGGGTACTCACTTCCGAGAAAGTCGCCTGCGCCTTCCCCATAGGCGTAGGGCCGGTCGTAAGAGACGATCCGTGCCCGCGAGCAGAGCGGGTACACGTCTGTGGGACAGGGGCCCTCCCCGGCGTAGAAGTCGTAACCCCCATAAGGGTTCCAGGCCTGCCAGGTGAAGACGTCGTTCTTCACCAGGTACGCGGCCGACGAAGTCGGGTCCCAGATCGTGAGCGGGACGTAGCTCTCCTGGTCACCGGCGCCCACGAGCTTTAGCAGGTAGTCACCTTGGACGAACGCGGACGTCACAGCGATGGTCAGCGTCGGCGACCAGTTGTCGCACGCGACCATGTTGATCCCTGTGGTCAGCGGGCAGGTTGGTTGCTCATGTCCGCGGACCTCGAGGGATCGCCAGACGAGACGCGCACCTAGCCCCTGGTAGTAGCCCATGCGGTAGGCCTCGATGTGGAATCGGGCTGCCGCGGTGGACACGTACAGCTTCACCTTGGCTCCCGGCGCGGCATATGTCGTGGAGGCGAACCCCGCGATGCCCGACGGCGTCCCGGGCGTGATCATCCAGGCCGTGGTCCCCGGTCGCCGGTTCTCTGCGAGGACCCAGCTGGCTTCGACGCCGTCTGGCCCGGAGAAGGTGGTAGCCACGGCTGGTGGTTTGTGTTTGGTCTGTTCGTGGTGGTGCACGGCTTGAACCTTTGCAGCAGGCGAGCTACAAGCCGTCGCAACCAGCATCAAGGCACCTAGGAGGACGAGGCCGCCGTACGCGTGGCCGTTCATCGGTGCTTTGGTCGCCACTTGTGTGCCAGGTGTCCGCCACCGTGGGTGCTCAAGCAGTTTGGAATTCCTCATGCTCACCAGTCGATACCCTCGTTCGTCGTCTCCGCGGATCGTAGTGACCTTCGGTCGGTCTTGACGGACGCGGCGCCGGCGTCGAAGTGGTGGAAGGCCGCCGGGCCGTATTGCACCTCGAAACGAGCACGTTCCGCGGCAACAAGCATCCGCGCCGCGAGACTTCGTTTCCCTCTTTGGCGTCGGTGAGGTTGTGGTGGGAGTCTGCTACGAGGCCGGGGGCGGCTGGTTCGGGTCGATGTACGACCCCGAACCGGGATTGACCGAGAGACCCAGGTTCGCCGCCCTCTGTGCGTACTCCTCCCAGCTCAGCTCGCCGCGGGCGTACCGGACACGAAGCTCGCTGAGAGCGGGGTCGACTCGCGGGACCTCGGTTGGCCACGATCCGGCCTGCAAGCGCGGGGCCGGCAACCTGCTCATCCGGACCAGGGCGACTATGCCTACTACCAGCGCCGCTGTCAGAAGCACGAGCAGGAGCAAAGCGAAGACACGCGGGCCGTGGTGGAGTCCATAGCCAAAGCGAAAACGAAACATCATAGGAAACTCCATCGTGACGCGCTTTGCTGCACTAGTAAAGCCGCCCCCATCTTGAAAGGCCCGTGAAGCCGGGCAGAGGTTCGGACTCAAGTCCCGCCGGTGCTCGCGCGTATATGTCGCACCGACGGGATGAGGAGGATGACGGCGACCCCCACGATCAAAAAGGCGCTGCCGATGATGAACATGGCGTGGATCCCGAGGACGGAGGCAACCGGTCCGACAATCGCATAGCCGAGCGGGAGGAAGATGAGCGAGCCGAACCAGTCGTAGGCACTCACTCGCGACAACACCTCGGTAGGGATCTCCCGTTGCATCGTCGTCTGCCACTGAGTGTCGAAGATCGCGAAGGCTGCTCCGCCCAAGAACGCGCCGACTGCAATGACGGGCACGGGCGCGCGATAGGCGAGGACGAGCAGGGGATAAGGCCAAACGAGCAGCGAGAGTGCCGCGGCGACAAGCGGCCGGCCAAAGCGCAGGCGCAGCATCGCGACACCACCGACGACAGCACCGGCACCTTCAGCACCGAGGATCGTCCCCCACGCGGTCGCGCCGCCAAGCGACTCCTTCGAGATCACGGCGCCGAGGACGAGGAATGGCGCCATCATGGCCATGTTGGAGATCGACGCCACCACGACGATCGCCCAAAGCCAGGTTCGCGACCAGAACTCTCGCCACCCGCGTCGAAGCTGTTCGTAGAAGGAGTCCGACGATGTCTCTGTGGCCGGCCCGAGGCGGAGGGCTGCGAGCGAGCACACGCTCAAGACATACGAGAGAGCATCTGCGAGGATCGCCCAACCCGGGTTGGCCGTCGCGACGATGACGCCTGCGACCGATGGCCCGATGATCGCACCTATCGAGAACGTCAGCCCGTTGAGTGCGTTGGCCTGAGTCAGGTGATCGCCGGGGACGATCTGGGGAATGAGCCCGGTGAGCGACGGCATGAAGAACGCCGTGCCCGTTCCGACCAGCGCGGGGAGCAACAGGAAGCCCCAAAAGGGCGGGTGCCCGAAGAGGATCCAGGCGCCGAGCGCTGTCTCCGCCGAGGCTCGAAGGACGTCGGCGCCGAGCATCACGTGCCGCCGGCCGAACCTGTCGCCCGCGACGCCACCGACGAGCAGGAAGACCACGAGCGGAACCGTTTGGGCTGCCAATACCACGCCGACGTCGGACGCAGACGCATGGCGTAGCGCAAGCACTGCGAACGAGAGCGCCACCGGCGTCATGCCGGTGCCAATCGAGGAGGTCAGCTGGCCGAGGAAGTAGAGGCGGAAATTGCGCTCGCGAAGGGCGCCCGTCCACTTCTCCAAACCCATGGGTTCCGATGCTAAAGCCTGGTCGAACAACTCGTAGTTGTCAGGAGAAAAGGCGATCTCTTTGTACGACAAGTGCGGCTGGGCTCGAGCCGGTCAGGTCATGTCTCGATTTGGCGATGACGTAGTGCTCCATGAGTTCGTCTACCTCGGACCACGACCACCGTTTCACTGATCTGCGTCGTCCGGCTGTGTTCAGGTGGAGTCTGGACGCCGGATCTCGGTGAAGAGCTCGCCTTGGGCGGCTTTCGAACCGGAGGAGCCACCACCGGGGCCCCTCAACACGAACGCCACGGCGACTGCCAACACGGCACCGGCCAACGGGCCTGCGACATACACCCAGTAGTGACTGAAATGGGCGCTCACAACGTCGGGCCCGAACGTGCGAGCCGGGTTCATCGAGGCGCCCGAGATCGGGCTTGCCCACAGACCGGCCAGCGCGATGTAGCCACCCACGCCGAAGGCTCCGAAGAGCCCGACGTTCTGGGCTCCCGAGGCTGTGCCGAGTATCACGCTCACCAGCCCGAGCGTGAGCACGGCCTCCATCAAGAAAGCGTCGACCCCTGAGTAGTTCGCCGCCGGGTAGCTCGAGCCGTACATGGCCGAGACGTGGATGACTGCCTGAAGGAACCAGGCTGCCAGGGCTGCGCCGCCCAACTGGACCACCACGTATCCGGGCACCCGCCGCCAGGGGAAGTCGCCACGGAGTGCGAAGGCGACGCTCACGGCAGGATTGAGATGAGCGCCGGAGATCTTGCCCATGAAAAGGATGACCGCAAGCACCATGAGCGCGGGCGCGATCACTGCGGCGGCCCGGCTGATGGTGTCGGGGAACGCCCGTCCCATCATCCCTCCGCCGGCGGCGGCGAGGACCAGGAAGAAGGTGCCCAGCAACTCGGAGAAGAGCCGGCGCCATTCCTGGCTCGGGTCCTTGAAGTCCTCGATCGTCTTGAGGGTCCGGTCCTCGATGACTGTGCCGAGAAGGACCGGGCGCCTCGGCCGGTCCTTACCTTCCTGGGCCACCGGTCCTCCCGTTCACGCCGCGACGCGCACAATCTACGACCTTTGATGGCAGCACAATGGGTAGTGCGGACGACTCCAACGGCCGAGGTAGCAAGTGTATGAACGCACGGGGTTGAACGTCGCCCGCCGATCTTGACTCGGGAACCGTGGGGCCACTGCGCACCTGATGCGCAGTCGTCCGGTGCCGGGACTTGAGCGCCGCAAACTCACGCGGCACACTGCCAGCAGACCGACTAACGACAAAGGGGGACACCATTCCTGACCGGTCCGGCAGGGACTCGTGAAACTCACACGGGAGTTCAAGGGTCGCGGCGGTGCAGTACGCGACCCCAGGCTTCCGCCAGGCCAGTACGACATCGGTTCCGACTGGCCTGTTCTCACAGCCGAGGCGACGCCGAATCTTGCGACGTCGCAGTGGTCCTTCGCCGTCGAGGGACTTGTCCGAAACGCGGTGACCTGGACCTGGGACGAGATCCACGCTCTGGAACCGGCAACCTACGAAGGCGACATCCACTGCGTGACGACGTGGTCGAAGTTCGGCGTGAGCTTCAGGGGGGTCTCGGTCGACACCCTTCTGGCCTGTGCGGAGCCATTTCCGTCAGCGAGCCATGTGGTCGCCTACTCGCACACCGGCTACACGACGAACCTGCCGCTCGGCGATCTGACCGGCGGCAGGGCGTGGGTGGTCTGGGAGTACGAGCGGCGCCCGCTCGAGGTCGGGCACGGAGGCCCGGCCCGGCTGCTGGTGCCGCATCTGTACTTCTGGAAGAGCGTGAAGTGGGTGGCCGGACTGCGGCTCCTGGACCACGATGAACCGGGATTCTGGGAGGTCAACGGCTATCACGACCGGGGCGATCCCTGGCTCGAGCAGCGTTATCAGGGCGACTGAGCTGGATGCTCCGGCGCCCGGCCGCTGGCAGGTTGCGACGGTCACGGGAATCACGAAGGAAACACAAGACGCGAAGACCTTTCGCCTCGCGCTCTCCGAGGCCTCGCGGCACCTCGCTGGACAGCATTACGTGGTCCGGCTGACCGCGGCGGACGGTTACACGGCCACGCGGTCCTATTCGGTTGCATCGCCCCCGGGCGACTCCCAGGACATCGAGATCACCGTCGAGCGACTCGAGGACGGCGAGGTGTCCTCCTATCTGCACGAGGTGGTCGTCCCCGGTGACGAGCTCGAGGTGCGTGGCCCCATCGGGGGCTGGTTCGTGTGGCGTGGTGACACACCGGCCCTGCTCGTCGGCGGGGGATCGGGCATCGTGCCCCTCATGGCGATGCTCCGCCTAGCCCGGCGATCGGGACGTTCTGACCTTGTGCGTCTCGTGGCCTCGGTTCGCAGCCCGGTGGAGCTCTACTACGCCGAGGAGCTCCCCGGCCCGGAGACCACGGTCGTGTTCACGCGTGAAGCACCGCCGTCGTGGGACCGCCCACCTGGCCGTCTCGGCGAAGAGGACCTGCGCCGTGTGCTGGCGCCAGGGGCCACGGCGTACGTCTGCGGGTCATCAGGCTTTGCCGACCACGTAACGGGCCTGCTCGCCCGACTGGAGTTTCCCGACGAGCACATTCGTGTCGAGCGTTTCGGCCCGACCAGCTGACCGGACGACTTCAGGCTCGAGGAGTTCAGGGCCCTTCGAGATGAGTGCGATAAACAGCTATATGAGCCTGAAGAGGGACTGTGCTGAGAATTGATGCGACGCGGGTTTCAGCACGCCGGGTTCCGGCACCCTCGCATAGGCAGCAGATTGCGGGCCTAGTGCCCGGCAACGTCTTTTGGCTCGCCCTTGACATCTACCCCTGCTCATGCCACTGTCTTGGCCTGCGAGGGGAGCATTGATACCCAGCCTTCATGTGGTCGCTTGAGCTGGGCGGAGCGAATAGCGAACCCGTTCTCGCCCGGTGTACAAGGTGACTTCAGGCCTTCGAACAGAGCGAACGGTAATGGCGAGACCTCTTCAATCTCAACACGGGACAGCTGCCGTGGAGTGGCCGTCGGTCGCCCGCGCCGGTGGACCCTCAGGAAGTCCATGTGGGCTCGTGGCTGCGGGGGAGAAGCGACGTTGATGCGCGAAGTTGATCTTTCCGGCGCCCGGTTCGTGGCGCCCTGGCGCGACGACCTCATCGTCAAGGCTCTAAGCGTCCAGGGCGGCGAAGCCGATATTGGCGGCGAGAAGACGGCGTTCGCCCGGATCGTCATGAGCGGTGTCGACCTGCGGCACGTGAAGGTGGAAGATCAGGCGCCAAGGCGACAAGAGATCGCGGTGCTCAAGCTCGACGACGCAGCTGCGCTTGCAGCCGGTCTTCACGATGTCGTCGATCGCATCGTGCGATCCACGCCGACTCCGGCGATCCCGGCTTCGGGGAGCTGGTCATGGACGTCCGTGCCGCCCTTGGACCAGGACCTGTTGGTCGCTCGGGCGAGCGCGAACGGCGCAGCTGTTCCGGCGGTCGCTGGGATGGCCTCGACCGTGCGGGTGGACTTCACCGG
>PMZN01000083.1:14422-24831 GCA_003170375.1 Acidimicrobiaceae bacterium
CGCTGTCCGCTATTCGCATCTGATCGCCCGCCCGAGCGCGGGTCAGCCGCCGATCATCGACATCGACCGCGCAGGGCGCAGGAAGGACGGGTCGTTGATACCGTGCCCGGCCCGCTTGGCCCACACCGCTTGGCGAAGCAGCAAGGCGAGATCGGCGTCGCTGCCGCCCGACCGCAGAACGTCCCGTACCGGGTGCTCCCCGTTGGCGAACAGGCAGTTGCGGATCGCCCCGTCGGCAGTGAGCCGGAGGCGGTTGCACGAGCCACAAAACGCTCTGGTCACGCTCGTGATGACGCCGATCTCGCCGCAGCCGTCCACGAAACGGTAGCGATCCGCTGGCGCCGCGTCGACAGCCCGTTCGCTCGCGGGCTCGAGCGGCCAGACATTGCTGATGCGTGCCAGGATCTCTTCTCCAGGCACGACCTTCGACCGTTCCCAGGCCTCGCCGGCGTCCAGTGGCATGAACTCGATGAACCGCACGACACGGCCGGTGTCTCGCGCAAAGCCGGCAAGATCGACGATCTCGTCGTCATTGACCCCGGCCATCACGACCACGTTGATCTTCAACGGTGTCAGGCCGGCCTGCTCGGCGGCGTCCATCGCCTCGAGCACCGTCGCCAGCACACCCCGCCGGCGAATCCCGGCGAAGCGTTCCGGCTTCAGCGAGTCACAGCTGATGTTGACGCGCATGAGACCGGCCGCGGCGAGCGCCGGCGCAAGGCGGGCAAGACCGGACCCATTAGTGGTCATGGACAGGTCCGAGAAGCCGATCCGACCGAGCCGGGCGACGAGGTCGGTGATACTGGCCCGCACGAGCGGCTCGCCCCCTGTGAGGCGCAGCGAATCGACTCCGAGATCGTGCGCGACCGAGGCAATCCGCTCGATCTCCTCGAAGGTGAGGATCTCGGATCGCGGTACCCAGGTGACTCCCTCTTCGGGCATGCAGTAGACGCAGCGCAGGTTGCAACGGTCGGTCACCGAGATCCGGAGGTCGGTGTGGACGCGACCGAAGACGTCGATGAGCGGACCGGTCGTCGGCATCGAGGGCGCCGGCGGGCGCCGAGACGAGATCGCGATCGGAACGGCCTTCATCGACCGGAGCCTCCCGGCCGCCTGATGTTCGATCGCCCCCTCCTCACGTCGCCGGCCNNCGCCGTTGGGATCTAGGCGTCCAGTCCGAGAGTGAACGTCGGCTTGGGCGAGGTGTCCGGGAGCCTGTGATCCTCGCCGAGCTGGCGGATCGCCGTGCCAGTGGCGAGGAACTCGGTCGCGTGCTCACCCCAGACGTGGTTGAAGACCCCGACTGTGACGCCCACGATGCCCGAAGCGCGCGCTTGGGCCGCCTCGGCCTGCATCCGCGTAAGGGCAAGCTCCCTGGCCTCGTAGATGCCCTGGGTGAAGGTCGTCATCTCCTGATTCTGACCCGTCTGGCGCAGCGCCTGGAAAGCCGATTGATGCGCGATGTGGTACACGCAGGTCCCGAGGACGAAAGCCACCGGGACCGCGCCGGCGGCCAACAGGCGGAAGAAGTCCTGAACCGACAGATCCGAGGTGAACGCTCGGCCATCCGGAGCTCGGTGTGCCCCGGAGGAGCTGCCGGTGGCCTTGACGGCCGTCCCCGTCGCGATGAACTCGAGGACGTCCTGGCCCCAGACGTATGCCTGCATCCGCAGCTCGACACCGACGGTGCCGTCGGCGCCGAGGTGCTCGGCTTCGGCCTGCATGCGGGTCATGGCGAGCTCACGGGCGTTGTACATGGCCTGTGTGAGCACCTGCAGCTCCTGGTTCTGCGACCATTTTCCGATCTGAAGGCCGATGTGGTAGATCGACGACCCGATCACGAACCCCAACGGCTCGAAACCCGCCTCCTTGAGCAGCACGTATTCCGAGACGGACAGGTCGGACGTGAACACTCCGGTCGGGTCCGCTCCGAAGGTGTGGGCGAGCCGGCCTTCGGCGGCCTCCGGCTCCCAGCTGGAGCCGCCGCCGTCCGCAGGCTTTCCGAAGAGGGGCATCATGTCTCCTTGCTCGGGCCGGCTCTCATGATGCCTTGCGGCGCCGACGGCCGGACAAATCGGCGACGGCATGCTCGAGTTCCTCGCGGCTCATTTTAGATCGGCCGGCGATGCCGAGGTCGGCCGCTTGACGCGCCAGCTCGGCCCGGCTCGTGCCGCCCGTCTCCGCGGCCCTGGCGCGTTGGCGGGAGCGATCCGCCTGCCGGGTCGGCTTCTGATTTCGTCGGGCCTCGGCCGATACGGGCGTGCCCGAGCGTCCCCTGGCGGCGCTGACGCTCGCTTGAAGGGCTGCCAGCAGGTCGACCACGGGGGCGGGCTCAGCGCGTTGTCCCTCGCTCACGACGACGGTTCCCTGGCGCTTCTGGTCGATCAGCGCCTCCACCCGTTCCCGGTAGGTGTCGCGATAGTTCTCGGGCTGCCACGCCGTGGTCATCGAGTCGATGAGCAGCTTGGCCATTTCGATCTCGCGGTCCTCAAAGGACGCCTGGACCGGCAGCACGTCGATCTCCTTGACGGGGTCCCGAACCTCGTCGGCGAACAGGAGGGTCTCGAGCACCAGCGCGGACTTCTCCGGCCTCACGGCGACGAGGTACTGCTTGTCACGCATCACAAAGGTCGCGATCGCCACCTTGTTCGTCTCGGCCATCACCTTGCGCAGGAGCTCGTAGGCGCGGTCGCCGTTCTTGCCGTGTGGCGCGAGGAAGTAGGGCTTGTCGAAGTAGATCGGGTCGATCTCGGAGAGCTCCACGAAGTCGGTGACCTCGATGGTGCGAGACGGGCCCGGAGCGACCGAAGTGAGCTCCTCGGGCGTGAGGATCACGTACTCTCCGCCGCCGAGGTCGTAGCCCTTGACGATGTCGGCGTACGCGACCTCGTCGCCGGTCTGCTCGCCGACGCGCTTGTTTCGGATCCGCTCCGAGGTGCCCGCCCGGAACTGGTTGAAGTGGATCGACTGGTCCTCGGTCGCCGAGTACAGGCCGACCGGCACGTTGACGAGACCGAAGCTGAGGGACCCGGTCCAGACCGCCTTGGCCATCTTGATTCCCCCCTTAGGAAAGACCTCCAGTAAATCATCTCTCAACCGTCTTGAACAGGGGTCGCGGGCCGCCCGGTCTCCTGAGCTGCTCTCTGGCAGACCACAAGGCGAGGAATTCGAAAGCCGGCTCGAGAGCTTGTCCTGCGCACTCGGGGGATCCACCACAGTGATACACCGACTTGCGACACTGGCACCAAGACACGAGCCCCGATCATTGGAGCGAGCCTGTGGCTGAGCCAGGACCCGTAATCGAGACTGGACCGATAGGAATCGATTTCGCGAGCGAGGTCTTGCACTGCGTCGCCCGCCTATCCGGCGGAGGGCAGGTGGCGGCCTCGCTGAGCCTTTCATTTGGCCTGAGCGCGTGGATGAAGCGATTCGGCCTTGGCCTCGATGAGACGGTCGATACCATTCTGAGCCTCCGCACGGCGCTGTTGTCGGTCTCGGGGCTCGACACCGCGAGCGAACCGGTGCCGCTGCGCGTAGCAGATCGTGTGATTCTCGTGCTGAACTTGGCTGTGTACCTCGAGGGACTCCTCGGCCGTGCGGCCAGGGCGCTCGGGGTCTCGCCAGGAGAAGCCGCCGATGCCGCTGTGGAGCTGTTGCGCTCGAACTGACGGCCGCAGAGGGCCGGGGGGCATCGTGGGCTCATGACCCCGCTCGACCGTTACCGCGCCAAGCGCGACCCGCAACGGACTCCAGAGCCGGTCCCGCCGGATGAACCGCCTGCTGGCGCTCGCCCGAACGGGTCGTCGTTCGTCATCCAGGAACACCACGCGCGTTCGCTCCACTGGGACTTCCGTCTCGAGCGCGACGGTGTGCTCGTTTCCTGGGCGGTCCCCAAGGGCTTGCCGATCGACAGGGGTGTCAACCATCTCGCCGTTCAGGTAGAGGACCATCCCCTCGAGTACGGGAGTTTCGCGGGGCGCATCCCAGATCATGAATACGGCGCCGGCACCGTCACAATCTGGGACAGTGGGACCTACGAGTGCACCCGGTGGAGCGACGACGAGGTCAAGGTTTGGCTGCACGGCACGCGGGTAGAGGGCCGTTACGGCCTATTTAGGACTAACGGCGACAATTGGATGATCCACCGTACCGAACCGGCCCCGGCGGGCTGGGAGCGGTTGCCGGACCTTGTCCGCCCGATGCTGGCGACACCGGCCGGCGAGCTCCCTGGTGACGACGCCGCGTGGGCTTACGAGTTCAAGTGGGACGGCGTACGTGCCGTCCTCTACGTCGAGGGCGGGCGGGTTCGCGCGTTGTCGAGGACCGACCGGGACGTGACAGCGTCCTATCCGGAGTTGAGAGGCCTGGGAGAGGCGCTCGGCTCGCTTCAGGCCGTCCTCGATGGCGAGATCGTGGCACTCGACCAATCTGGCCGGCCGAGCTTCGAGGCCCTGCAACCACGGATGAACACCGTAGCCCCGAGCCGCGTCCGTCGACTGGCCGAGGCCATCCCGGTCACCTACATGATCTTCGACCTCATGCACTTGGACGGCCATTCGGCCCTGGAGATCCCCTACAGCGAGCGGCGCCGGCTGTTGGAGGACCTGGAGCTGGCCGGGCCGCATTGGGCTACGCCCCCTTCGGAGAGCGGCGGGGGAGAGGTCGTGCTGCGAGCGGCGAGCGACGCCGGGCTCGAAGGTGTGGTCGCAAAACGGCTCGACAGCATCTACAGGCCAGGTCGCCGTGATCCGAGCTGGGTGAAGGTGAAGAATTTCCGCACGCAATCGGTGGTGATAGGGGGATGGGCGACCGGCCAGGGTCATCTCGAGGGCGNNTAGGCGACTCGGAAAGGTCCGTGCTCCGGCAGCGGCTCTCGGTCCTCGAGCGCGACACCTCGCCGTTCAAGAGTGCCGTTCCGAGATCGGAGTCGGCCGGGGTTCACTGGGCCGAGCCCGAGCTCGTCGGTGAGGTGCGATTCACCGAGTGGACCAAGTCGGGCCGCCTTCGCCAGCCGTCCTGGCGCGGCCTACGCCCCGACCAGGGCCCGGAGGAGGTCGTCGTTGAGCCCTGAGCAGCGCACCGTCATCGAGGTCGACGGCAGGCGTCTCAGCGTGTCGAACCTCGACAAGCTGCTCTACCCCGAGGCCGGCTTCACCAAGGCCGATGTCATCTGGTACTACGTCCACGTCGCGCCTTTTCTGCTGCCTCACGTGCAGGGACGGCCGCTGACGATGACCCGCTATCCCGACGGGGTCACCGGCAAGTCCTTCTTCGAGAAGCACAGCGCGCGTAAAGCACCCGATTGGGCCCGTTGCGTCCGCGTGCCGCGGAGCGACCGTGGCGGCGGAACCGGGTTCATCGAGCAGCTTGTCATCGACGATCTCGCGACCCTTGTCTGGGTCGCCAACCTCGCCGCGCTCGAGCTTCACGTACCGCAGTGGCGCTCTGTCTCCGACGGTGCGTACGGCTTGGTCGACCTGATCGTCTTCGATCTCGACCCAGGGGCTCCGGCGACGATCGTCGAGTGTTGCGCCGTTGCAGGTTGGATCCGAGTCGAGCTCGAGAGCCGTGGCCTTGTGGCCTTCCCGAAGACCAGCGGCTCGAAAGGTCTCCAGCTCTACGCCCGGCTAGACCCTCCCTGGCCATGGGAACAGGCCCACGGTGAAGCGCGCGAGATTGCCCAGCTGATGGAGCGTGCGCACCCGGGCCATGTGCTGTCGAACATGCGCCGCGATCTGCGCGAGGGAAAGGTGCTCGTCGACTGGAGCCAGAACCACGTCGCGAAGACGACGATCGCGCCCTACTCGCTGCGGGCGCTCTCGGTGCCCACCGTGTCGACGCCGTTGTCCTGGGACGAAGTGCGACAGGGCGCCGAGGGTGGGGGAGAGCGGCTTCGTTTCCTGGCTAGCGATGTCCTGGAGCGGATCGAATCGGTGGGCGATCTCTTCGCGCCGCTGACCGGGCCGGCTCCAGCGACTCCCAGCCCGTCGCGCCCTGGTGCCCAGAGCAAGCGGGGACCCAAGTCGAAGACGAAGACGTGAGGGGTGTCCGCAAGGCTGTCTCCGCACTGGTGCTCGCGCCCGGCGCCACTGCCAGCCGGGACCAGAGCGCCCTCGTCGCGATCGACGACGCCCTGGCACCCGAAGGCGTGAGGGTCGAGCGCATCGACTTTCCTTATCGGCTTGCGGGGCGCCGGGCACCCGATCGCCAGCCGGTGCTCGTGGCGAGCGTCGTCGCTGCCGCCCGGAAGCTGGCGGACGACCTAGCCGTGCCCCAGGCGAGGATCGCCCTCGGTGGCCGCTCGATGGGCGGGCGCATGTGCTCGATCGCGGTGGCCGAGGGCCTGCCGGCTGCAGCGCTCGTGCTCGTGAGCTACCCGCTGCACCCGCCGGGCAAGCCCGACAGGCTTCGGGTCGAGCACTTCGGGGCGATCACGGTGCCCTGCCTGTTCGTTTCTGGGACACGCGATCGCTTCGCCACCCCCGAGGAGATCGAGGCGGCGACGGCTGCCATTGCGGGCCCGGTAACCCGTGTCCTTGTCGAGAAGGGAGACCACGGGCTTCGCAGGCGCGACGAAGAGGTGGCGACCATCGTCGCCAGCTGGGTGCTTGCCCTGCGGCTCTAGCGCAGGGACCCCCGCGGGGGCGCTTCCTCCGGCGATCCCTACGGGCGTGCGGCGAGAGTTGCCACGCCCTCGCCCGAGAGGTCCGCAGACGCCTCCCGGCGACCGGTCATCGCCNNGTCGGTGGCTTTGAGACTGAGCCCGGCGATGCGCCGTTTCGCTCCGATGAGGAGATTGGAGCCCTTGTAGAAGTCCGCGACCGTGACGAGCGTCTCCTCGGGGATCTCGCGGCTCATCCCGAGCGGCCGGCGGATGTCCTCTCCGTGGACGACGGCCTCGCCGAGCATCGCCGTGAGCGGGCCCGGCGGATGGTTCCGCCGGAGCGCCCCCGCGCGCATCTGGGCTGCGAGGCTGGACGGATCGCCGGATCCGCAGCGCCTGGCATCGGACGCGACCATCTTGTTGAAGCTGAAGCCCGCCTTTGCGAGCCGGCTGAAGAAGACGGCAGGAGACTGCTCGGTCGAGGCGATGAGGTGCCCCGCGACGTCTCGCACGGTCCAGCCCTTGCACCACGTGGCGCTCGCCCATTGCTCGGGGGTCAGTGATTCGAACAGGTCCGCGCACGCTTCCCGCTCGGCCTGGATCTTTGGCCAGTCATCGCTCATGGTTCCTCCTGTCGTGGTTTCCAGCGGTCGTCCTCGGGGCGCTGCGCCATAGCCATCGCGAGCTACGCGGTCTCACCGGAAGGCTCGAAGAGGCTGAATATCGCACCCTGCGGGTCACTCAGCGTCGCCATGGGCCCGATCGGCGTCGGCATCGGGCCGTTGATGACCTTGGCCCCGAGCCGGCGCGCCGTTTCGAGCGCCGGGTCCATGTGCTCGACCGCGAAATAGACGTGCCAGTGGTTCAAGATGCCCTCCATCGGCGGCGGCATCGAGCCTCCGACCATCTCGCCACCCGCCTTGAACAGCGTGTAGGGATTCCCGCCCATGTCGCTCACCTCCGTGGTGAGCCCGAGGACATCGCCGTAGAAGGCGTAGGCGGCTTCACCGTTGTCTGTCAGGAGCTCGTTCCAGATCAAGGTGCCCGGCTCGTTCACGAGCGAGGCGCCGATGTGCTGTCCGGCCTGCCACAGGTTGACCGTCGCCCCACTCGGGTCCACCACGACGGACATACGCCCGGCCTCCACGACGTCGAACGGCTCCATCATGACCCGGCCGCCTGCACCTTTCGCGGCCGCGGTGGCGGCGTCGACGTCGTCGACTGCGATGTAGGTGTTCCAGAACGGCGGGACTCCCTGGGCGACCATGTCGGGTGACATCGGTGCGATAGCGGCCACGGGCTCGCCGTCTTTGAGAGCCATCGAGTACGGAGGCCCTTGTGGCATGGGCTGGTCGTCGAACTGCCAGCCGAACAGCCCTCCGTAGAACGACTTGGCGGCATCTGGATCACTGGATTGCAGGTCTACCCAGTTGGGGGTGCCTTGTGCGTAAGAGGTTCGTTTGGGCATCGAGGTACCTTTCCTGTCTCATCGGGACTCCGGGACGCGGAGCCAGTTCGGTCTGGGAGGTGGAATCTGTGCCGCGAGCGGCGCGGTCAGGCTTTGCGCCCGGTGAAGGCCACGAGGCGGGTGAGGTTATCGGCGTCCGATCCGACTTCGAGCTCGGCTGCGAAATTATCGCCGTCGCGCATCTGCGGCGCGATCAACGAACGTCCGCGCTCGAGTACGTAGCCGCTCAGCGCGTCGTCCACTGTGATCGTCTGGGCCGTTGCCTGGGCAAAGTCCCAGGCGTGCACGAGGAACTCCATGGCGAGGATGCCGGTCACGACCACGGCCGGGACCTCGGACCGGCCGAGGTTGACGGTGCCGTCCAGGCCCCGCTTGCGCCACGCCTCGAGCGTCACTTGAGCGGCATCCGCGACCCGGACTTCTGCGGGCCCGCTTCCCGGGTCCGGCACTGTCGCGCCGCCGGCCGCGCCGAGCGAGCGGAGCGACCCGAGGAGGTGCTCCACGAGGTCATCGACGGTGAACTTGTCGCACGGCGTCCGGGCGCCGCCGTCCTCGGGTCTGAGCCCGCGGAGAACGGCCTGGCAGACGGCGAGCGACGCCTCCACAGCCGTGAGAGGGTCACCGGGCTCGGACGCGGCCCATTCGTCGGCACCGGCGTCGCCGTGCTCGGCCGCCGCGACGAGCCGCTCGCCGTAGTGGTCCCAGCCCTCGAGGTGGCCGGCAGCCTGCTCGGGAGTCAGACCACTGTGGACCAGGCGCACGGTTGTCCCACCCTCTGCGGGTTCGAGCGTGATCGTCACCGTCGAGGCTCCAGGTGGAAGGTCTTCGGAATCCTCCCAGCCCCAGGTGAACACGATCCGCTTGCCCGGCTCGACCTCGGTGATCGTTCCGGATGCCGTGTGCCCGGGATTGATCGTCCACCGGTATTGCCCGCCTGCGCGCAACTCGACGCGGGCTGTGACCGCTTGCCACCGCCGTAGGCGTTCCGGCTCGGTCAAGAGCGCGAAGGTCTCGTCCGGGTCGAGTGGCACCAGCACGGACTTCTCTGCGGTCATGGTGCGGTCTCCTTTTTCAGGTGGGCGGGCAGCGGCAAGCTGCGCGAGCTCGTGGGTCCAGAACACGTCGAGTGCGTCGCGCAGCGCGGCCATGCCATCGGGGTTGAGGCGGTAGTAGCGGAACCTGCCCTCTTGGCGAGCTTGCACCAGCCCTGCATTGGACAACACCCCCAGATGCTGCGAGATAGCCGACCTCGTGACTCCGAACTGGGCGGCGAGCTGGCTTACCGGCTGCTCGCCTGCCAACAGCAACTCGAGGAGTCGCCGCCGGTTGGGTTCGGAAAGGATCGCCACCAGATCGGGCACGACGTTACGTTAGCGGACACTAACACGTTGTGCACCCGGTCGCGCAAGGGGCATTTGCGAGATCCACGGCGCTGGAGCACGGCGTCCGAGTAGCTTCTGCCACAAGTTCACGAGGAGGCGGCTGGGTGCGGATGTCGAGGCTGTTCGGTGAGACGTTGAGGGAGGCACCAGCCGGGATCGAATCGCCCGGTCACCAGTTCCTCCTGCGGGCGGGGTACGTCCGCCAGCTCGGGCAGGGCATCTTCTCCTACCTCCCGCTCGGCTGGCAGTCAATGATGCACATCGAACAGGTCCTCCGCGAGGAGCTGACGGCCATCGGGGGCGTGGAGGTGTCGTTGCCCGTCGTGCACCCCGCAGAGCTCTGGCAGCAAAGCGGCAGGTATCAGAAGATCGGTGCCGAGCTCACGCGCTTTCAGGACCGGCGCGACAGGGGCATGGTGCTCGCCATGACCCACGAGGAGGTGGTCGCCAGCCTTGCCGCGGGCGAGATCAGCTCGTATCGACAGCTCCCGAGACTCGTCTTCCAGATCCAGATCAAGTGGCGAGACGATCCCCGCCCGCGGGCCGGGATGATCCGCGCCCGCGAGTTCACCATGAAGGACTCCTACAGCCTCGATCTCGACGAGGCGGGCCTCGACACCCAGTACCGGGCGCATTACGACGCGTACTTCAAGATCTTCACCCGATGCGGCTTGCCAGTGGTCGCCGTCGGGGCCGACGTCGGCATCATGGGTGGCAGCGGGGCACACGAGTTCATGTACTTGACGCCGCTCGGCGAGGACACGCTCGTGCTGTGCGACAGCTGCGGGTACGCGCAGAACCGTCAGGTGGCGACCTCTCGCAAGGCGGCTGCAGAGCCGGAGGAGCTTCGCGAGGTCCGTCGGGTCGAGACGCCGCACGCGACGACGATCGAGGAGCTCGCGGCGCTGCTGGAGGTGGAGAGGGCTCGGACGGCAAAGATCGTGTTTCTCGCGGC
>PMZN01000083.1:24914-27094 GCA_003170375.1 Acidimicrobiaceae bacterium
GGGTTCGCCTCGCCGATCGGTCTGACCGGCGGCGAGGTCATCGCCGACGAGCTCGTGATGTCGTCGCCGAACCTGGTAGCCGGAGCGAACGAGGAGGGCTGGCACCTTCTCGGCACGAACGCGGGGCGGGACTGGCAGCCCGACGTCGTGGCCGACATCGTTGCCGCCGACGACGGCGACGGGTGCTCGGTGTGCGGCAGTCCACTTCGCACCGAGCGTGGTGTCGAGGTCGGCAACATCTTCAAGCTCGGCACTCGGTTCGCGGATGCCTTCGAGGCGACCTATCTCGACCCGGACGGGAACTCCAAGCCGATAGTGATGGGCTCGTACGGGATCGGCGTCGGTCGCCTGCTCGCTTGCATCGCGGAGGAGCACCATGACGAGCGGGGCCTGCGGCTGCCCGTCGCCATCGCCCCGTACCCGGTGCACCTCACGGTGCTGCGGGGATCGGACTCGGCGGCCGGCGAAGTGGCCGAACGGGTCTACGGCTCGCTCGAGGCTTCCGGCATCGGCGTGCTCTTCGACGATCGAGGCGAAAGACCCGGTGTCCAATTCGCCGACGCAGACCTCATCGGGCTTCCTGTTCGCCTGACTGTGAGCGAGCGCTCACTCAAAGCGGGCGGCATCGAGCTGAAGCGCCGCGACGCGGACGCGGCTCGAATTGTTGCGGAGGACGCCCTGGTTCTCGAGCTTCGAGCCGAGCTTGACGCCTCGGACTGAGGCAGGGCCCGAGCGGTCGCGCTCGGGCTCATCAGCTTGAGAGGATGCCCATGGCAGAACTGAGTGAGACCGATGCACGCTTGTTGAGGGCCGCCTTCCAGGTCGCCATCCGGGCGCGAGAGGATGGCAACCTGCCCTTTGGGTGCGTCCTCGCCGACGATGCCGGAAATGTCGTGATCGAACAGGGGAACCTCGGTCTGGTCCCGGTGCGGGACGCGACCGCTCATGCAGAAACGGTGGCCGCCGGCCGAGCTGCCCGGCGTTATGAGCCGGGCGATTTGGAGCATTTCACGTTGTACGTGAGCGCAGAGCCGTGCGCCATGTGCGCAGGTGCCGTCTATTGGGCCGGGATCGGGCGCGTGGTCTTCGGGCTGAGCGAGCGGGACCTGAAAGGCCTTACGGGCAACCACCCGGGCAACCCCACGATGGACCTTCCGTGCCGAGAGGTCTTCGCCAGCGGCCAGCGCAGCGTCGAGGTTCTCGGGCCCGAGTTGGTCGACGAGGCGCTCCGGGTCTTCGACGGGTACTGGAGCTGATCGGAGACGGCAAGCGTGAGATTCGTGAGTCGCTGCAGGAGGGCACTCGAGGCGATCTCGCCGCAACGACGGAACGGGTCAGGCGACCCGTTCGCGACCGGCAACAGCGAGCGCTTCGAACAGATGAGCGACCGACGCGACCGCGGCGCCGACGCAGCGATCGGCTGCACCGTAGGTGAGGTAGATGTCGTCGCCGTCGAGGTGGGCGCCCTGGACGAACACCACCTCGTCGACGTCCCCGGTGCGCTCCCAGTCGAACTCGGGCTCGAAGACCGGTCCGGGCAAGCGGCTGAGAGCCCGCCCGGTCCTCTCGTCGAGCAGCGCCAGGTTCATCGTGTAGGAACCGTCGGCCCGGCGCTCGTGGAAGAACAGGAGTAACCCCGCCTCGCAGCGCACCGGTGGCGCGCCGGCGCCGATGCCGAGCGCTCCCGGCGACGGGAGGAGCAGCGTGTGACTGGCCAGGTTCGCCATGTGGGCGGCCCAGTAGTCGTCTGGCGGGTGCCACAGATGCTCGAGGTCGTCGAACACGGCGAGTTGCATGCCCAAGCGGACATGGTGGATGAGCGCGACGCGGCCGTCGGAGAGGGTGAACACCACCGCGTCCTTGTTCGCCACGTCAGTTGGCCCGAGCAACTGGCCGGTCGCCTCTTCAAGCTCGAACCTCTTGCCGTCCCAGTGCAGGAAGTGGGCGCCGATGCGCCACGGTCCGTCCCCGGGCGGGGGCACCTGCGTGTAGGTCATCACGAGCCGCCGGCTGCCACGGTCCTCCACCCACTGCACCCGCGGGTCCTCAAAGCTCAGCGCGGCCCCGATACCTGCGCTGGCAAGCACGTAGCCGTACTCGTAGCGGTGACCGTCGGCGGAGGTGAAGACCACGATGTCGGAGACGTAGTCGACAAAGCGCGGGCCGGTGCCCTCACCGCG
>PMZN01000083.1:27133-27307 GCA_003170375.1 Acidimicrobiaceae bacterium
CACTGCGCCTCCTGCTCGGATCGATTAGGAAGTGACACAGGTGTTATCGACACGAAACACCGACGGCTGAACCAGTCAGGTGGTGGAACCGATGAGCGACGGAGCCGATCCTCGCGAGCTGCTGAAGAGGTACTCGGGCAACCCGATCCTCCGCCCGCACGACTTCCCCGAGAT
>PMZN01000197.1:0-1647 GCA_003170375.1 Acidimicrobiaceae bacterium
CGAACTCGACCCGGCCCGGTCTTGCTCACCTTCCACGCCGCTCTCCCCAGCGGGCGCCGCGCCAGTCCTGCCCTCGCCCGCGGCTTCGCGCTCGACCGATGACGCGACACCGCTCGATGCCTCGTCCCCGCCGAATCCGTCGCCTCCGGCCCCGCCGGCGGCTGCGGCGAGCTCCTCCTCGAGCTCAACAAGGTCGACATGGCCCAGCTCCTGCGCAACGCGTTGGCCTGCTTGCTCGGCTGCGACACGCGCCTCGTCCTCCGCGGACGCGAGGCGTTCGCGCAGCCCGTCGACTGATGCGCCAACGTCGTCCACGACGCGCAGCAGAGAGTCCTTCCCGGTGCGGAGCTCCTCGAGCTGCACACGCAGGACGCGTCGGCGAGCCACGAGATCAGCGAGCGCGCGGTTTCGCAGACCGCGCGCTTCTGCCACCATGCGCCGACACTCTTCCTTGGTGGCGTCGAACAGCTCGACGGCATCGGCGTGTGCCACGTCGGTCATGGAGTCGGCCTCCGCCTGGGCCCGGCTCATGTACTCGGCGACTTCCTGCTCGGCTGCGGTACGGATCTCGAGCGCCTCGGCTTCGGAGGCCGCTGTCTGGTCCGCGAGAACTTGCCCGGCCTCTGCGATCAGCTCGGCCGCTCGCTCCTCGGCCTTCGCGACGAGGTTGCCGGCCGCGTCGTGCGCGGTCCAAAGGATCTTGGCCGTTTCGATGCCAATTGCCCGGGTGAGCGTCGCCTCATCCAAGACGGGGTCCTCCGCTCGGCGTTCTGCTTCGACGACGCGCTCGCGCAGAATCGCCTCGCGCTCGAGCGCGCCGCGTAGCTCGGCAGCCACCTTGCCGAGAAACATCCGTACGGCTTCGCCGTCAACACCCCGGCGTGTAGCAGGAAAGGACTTGCGTGCGATCTCGTCAGGACTGAGTGGCGTACTTGATGAGATCGAGACGACCTGAGGATCCTCCGACATTGCCAATAGCCTACGACGCTGCTCTCACCCGGCGGTGATGCGTGCAATATGGCCACCGAGCGACTCCAGAACGTGAATGGCCTGGTCGATCGTGCTCACGGCGTACACCTTGAGATGCGGGCCCGCGTGTGCCTTCGCGACCGCGTACTCCTGCGGGGGCACGAGGAACACGCTCGCTCCCGCCCCACGCACCGCGACCGTCTTCTGGGCGACGCCGCCGACGTCTCCGACGGTCCCGTCGATCGACATCGTCCCGGTCGCGGCGACTTTCAGCCCACCGGTCAGGTTGGCCGGGTCGAGCTCCTGCATGAGCCCGAGGGTGAAAGCCAGGCCGGCCGACGGGCCGACGATCCCTTCGGAGGACAGGTCCACCTTCACGGGCAAAGGGCCGATCTTGAAGGCAGTTCCGTCAACCGCGTTGCCACCACTGCCCTGCGGGTAGATGCCGAGGCAGGAGAGAGGATGAGGCTTTCCACCTTTGACCGGCACGAACTGCGCGATCTTGAACTTGGTCCCCTTTCCCTCGGGGAAGCAGCCGTAGGAATCGGGGCCGGTGCTACGGAACACGCCGAGCCTGAGGGTCGCCGTTCGCGGCTTGCCAGCCGGGTAGGCGCGCACCGCGAGATGGACGGTCGCGCCCGGGGCGATCGTTTCGAGCTTGTTCTGGAGATCCAGGTA
>PMZN01000197.1:1676-6322 GCA_003170375.1 Acidimicrobiaceae bacterium
GTGGCGGCCTGTTGGGCCGTCGACATGTCGATCTCGCCCTCGGTCGCGTACTGCGCTGTGGACTCGCTCCCGAGGATCGAGGCGCTGGGATAGATCGCGGCATTGGGGTCCAGCCAGAAGAACGGGTAATAGAGCGCGCGCATAGGGGTGAGCTCCACATAGACGAGGAGCACCGAGCCGCGGCGCGAATGGCGGTCGGCCGACGGGACCTTTATGAGGCTGCTCACCTCGGGAGCCGAGCCTGGCGTCAATGCGTAGTACGGCAACTGGATGAACCACGCGATGACCGCCCCGACAAGGACGACGGCGAGGATCGATACCAGTGTGTGGCTTGCCCTCCAGCGAAACCGATCCCCGCCGCCGCGACGCCCGCGCACAGCACCGGTCCCATCGCCGTAGACCTCGACCGCGACTCCGGGCGCGTCGACTTGGTGCTCGGCCTCTACGCTCGATCCATCGTGTACCGAATCCATCGAGCCGTAGCCTGCCATGGCGCCGCAGCGCGCGGGCACCGCAGGTGACCGGACCTGGCAGCCAGGAATCGATCGATGCGGCGCGCCGGCGGGGCGACGCCGCTCTCGCCGGGCACGCCGGCGACGAGCCGGCAGCCCGGTCCTTGCTCGGCGATCCGGACCCCGAGGTACGCGCGACCGCACTTGGGGCGCTCGTACGAATGGGCCGTGCGACACCGGAAGACTCCCGGGTCGCCCTCGCGGACCCCGATCCCATCACGCGCAGGCGCGCCTGTGAGCTGGGTGCCACGTTGCCGGGGGCGCACTTCGCAAGATTGCTGGAGGATCCGGACCCAGCTGTGATCGAGGCGGCGTGCTTCGCCGCGGGTGAGGTGTGCGACGCACTGGCTGTCCCTGCCCTCGTGAGGATCGCTTCGACACATGTCGACGCGCTCTGCCGGGAGTCGGCCGTGGCCGCCCTCGGGGCCATTGGCGTTCTGGAGGGCCTCCCCGCGGTGCTGGCCGGGTTGGACGACAAGCCGCAGATCCGGCGCCGGGCAGTGATCGCGCTCGCCGCGATCGAAAGCCCGGAGTCCGATGCCGCCCTCCGGCGGTGCCTCGAGGACCGGGACTGGCAGGTTCGTCAAGCAGCCGAGGACTTGCTCGGCATCACCACCGGCGACGGCTGACGGATTCGGCGGTGTGGCCCATCGTGGCCATGCACGAGACGGCCCCGGTGACGGCGCAACGCTCGGGATTCTCGACGAGGTGTACCGGGATGCCCGTCGTGGACGCGAGCCGCCGACCGAAGCCGGTGAGGAGAGCGCCGCCCCCGGCGAGGTAGAGACCCCTGTTCAGAAGGTCGTTCGCCAGATCGGGCGGGGCCGAAGTGATACATGACACAGCAGCGAGGAGGATGCAGTCCACGCGCGGAGCTATCGCGTCGGCCACTTCCGTCCGGGTGATGACCACCGAGCGCACGATGCCGCTGGAGACGTCACGGCCTCGAACCTCGACCTTGTCGTCCTCTTCGACCCAGGCGCTCCCGATGGCGTACTTGATGGCCTCGGCGGTCGCCAAGTCGATCGCAAGCTCGAAGTCGCGCGCACAAAGCCGTTGAATTGCTTCGTCGAAGTCACCTCCACCGACGGGAACCGACGCATGGGTCACGAGTCCTCCGAGGGCGAGCACGCCGATCTCGGTCGTGCCGGCGCCAACGTCCACAACCATCGAGGCGACCGGCTCCTCGATCCGCAGCCCCGAGCCGAGCGCTACTGCGACCTGCTGCTCCACGAAGCGGACAGCTCCCGCGCCCGCCTCTTTGAACGCCCTGTCGAGCGCGCGTCGCTGGACATTTGTCGCCGCACCCGACGCACAGCACAGCACCGTCGGCTGACTGACCGACCAAGTCCTCACCAGGCGCAGCAACTCCCTGGCCACCGCCCAGGTGAGATCGAGATCGGCCAGCTGGCCGTGGCAGACCGGCCGAACGATCGCCACCTCACCAGCGCAGCGGCCGCGCAGACCAATGGCATCCTTGCCGAAGGCCACGAGACGGTTCCGCCCGAGGTCCACAGCGGCGATCGTCGGCTCGTCCACGATGACGCCGCGTCCGGGGACGGCCACGAGCGTGCGCGCCGTCCCGAAGTCGACTGCGAGGTCGGCGCCCACTACCGGCCGGCCTTGGGCGGCGGCTCGATGGGCCGGGCTGCCAGGCTCCAGTCAGTCCCGCCTTCCCAGGTCTCCTGCTTCCAGATCGGAACGGTCGCCTTCAGAGTATCGATCACGTACCGGCAGGCCCCGAACGCCTCGGCCCGGTGCGGCGTCGAGACGACCACGACGACCGACGCTTCACCGAGCTCGATATGACCGACCCTGTGCCAGACGACAGCCCGACCGAGGTCCGGCCAGCACTCCCGCGCTGCCGCCACGATCGCCTCGAACCTGGGCAGTACCTGGGCCGTATAGGCCTCGTAGTCGATCGCCAGCACGCCCGTCCGCCCTTCGGCGTGGTCACGCACCGTCCCGACGAAGCACGCCACCGCGCCGCACGACGGCCTTTCAACCCACTCGAGCGCGCGCTCGGTCGGAAGAGGCTCGGCGGTGAGCTCGAGCCAGTTGTCGCCTTGCACCGACGCGAGCACGTAGGTCATGGTATGCGACCTGTCGGGGCCAGGCGGCTCCGCGAGAACTGCCCGACGCCCCAACCGGACCCACCTTCAGTATCCTCGGTGACCGTGGTCGAACTTGGAGACGGCTTCGACGACGTTCACGACGAAGGCCCGTGTGGTCCCCTTCTGCCACCTGACGATCGTCTCTGGCGACACCCCTCCGAGCTCGGTGCGCACTGCCTCCCGGTCACCGCAGACGCACTTACCGCTCGTCGCAGCTGGATGGCCGCGACGCCATCTCGAGCCGGCGCTTGGTCGGCCGGCATCGTCGGCGCGTTGCTAGCGACCGGCGTGGTGCTCGTCGGCGGCCACCTTACCCACCTGCTCCCGTCGTCTTCGGCAAGATCGTCGAACGCGGCCACGACCCAGCACTACACCAACGCGCCGATGAGCTCACAGACCTCGCCGGCCGTTGCTGTGCCCATTTCCACTACGACCACGATCTTGCTGGGAGTCGAGCCTGGCCTCTACAAGCTGGCGTCCCGGGTCGCGTCAGCGATGCCGGTCGTCCTCGACGGCAACGCCGGCGGCGTCGGAGTGGTCGTGAGCTCGAAGGGCTACATTCTCGTGCCCACCTCGCTCGTCACTGACGCGGACGACATTTCGGTCGTCATCGACGGCCAGCAGCTCGTCGCGACGCTGGTCGGAGTCGACCCCGGCACCGGGCTCGCCGTCGTGCGCGTGCACGACCCGGACACCCTCACGGCGGCACGTTTCGTGTCGGGTCCGGCGATTGGAGATGGCTCGTTCGTCGCCCTCGTCTGGGTTGACCACGCCGGCCCGCACACGTGCTGGGGGACCGTCAGCGAGCTCGATGTCCAGCTGACGTCATCAGGCAACAGCCCGCCACTTCTCGAGTCTGTGGAAACGCTCGATCCGCTCGCAGGGGTGGAGACCGGTGGTGTCGTCCTCGACGGCGCCGGACGCCTGATCGGGATGGTCACGAGCGTCGCGGGAAAGACATTGGTAGCGACGCCAGGATGGCTGGCCGACATCGTCTCGGAGGACCTCATCTCCAACGGGCGGGTCGTCCACGGCTGGCTCGGGATCACCGGTGAGACCACTTCGGTGTCCTCCTCGAAGACCGCCGTCGAGGTCATGACTGTCAAACCAGGTGGTGCGGCCGCCAAAGCCGGGGTGAAGGCAGGCGATCTCATCGAAGCCGTGAACGGCAAGCCGACCAGGACGATGTCGGGCATCGTGGCGGCGCTCTACTCGCTGTCGCCGCAACAGGCGGTCGTGCTCGACGTCGTGCGGCGTGGTCACGTGTGGGACGCCCACGCTCGGCTCACAGCAGCAGCCTGAAGCCTCGCTGCTCGCCTGAGCGGCCCGGACCCTGCCCGAGCAGCCCCCGCCCTAGCATCGGACAAGTGAGCGATCCTCTCGCGCCAGGCGGCGGCGACTTCCTCCGGAACATGCTGGGCGACCTCCTGCGGCTGATCCGAACCGAAGGACCGCTGCAGTGGGAGCTCGCCTTTCAACTGGCGACCAGCGTGGCCGCCGGCGACGAGCCTGACCCCAACCCCGACCCGATCGCCCGCATTCGTCTCGAGGAGCTGAGCGCGATCGCCGAGTTGCACGTGAGCGACGTCACCGGCATGGTCCTCGGATCCGGCGGCTCGAGCCTCAAGCTCGTTCCGGCGACGCGAGTCGAATGGGCCCGCCGGAGCTTGGAGGCCTGGCGCCCGCTGCTCGACCGCCTCGCCGCAGCATTGACGACTACGGCCGGCGCCTCGAGCCCGGGCTCCGGCTCGAGCGCGCCCGGGCCACTCGGCTTCGGGCCCGGTGCAGGCGCCACCGGAACGGATGCTGAGCCTGGTGGCGAGTCAGCTGCTCCAACGGGCGGCCCGCCCGGTGACGAGGACGAGATGCCGGAAGATCCCTTCCTCAAAGACTCGGATCTGCTCAAGAGTGCGGAACCTGCCGGCAACGAGGACGCCGAAGACGTGGACCTCACAGAGATGATCGGCCGATGGACCTCGGCCATGGCCCCTGCGATGGCGGCGATGCAGGTCGGCTCCGT
>PMZN01000109.1 GCA_003170375.1 Acidimicrobiaceae bacterium
TTCGACCTCGCCGACATCCGCAATTGGGTCGAGCAGCAACGTCGCCCGGACGCGTCGTAACCCGAAGTAGTGAGAGATCGTGGTGGCACTATCGACAGGTGCTGTGTCCACCACGGGGATGGGAGGCCCAGTGAGTTCAATCACGCGAGACAAGAGCGGGGCTTGGCGAGCTCGGTACCGAGACCCTGAGGGGAAGCAACGCAGTCGGAACTTCTCCCGACGTCGCGACGCTGAGCTGTTCCTGACGAGCACCGAACATGCGAAGGCCTCTGGCTCTTACGTCGACCCGGTACTCGGCAAGATCACGTTTGATACGTGGGCGAAGGAGTGGCGTGCCGGCATCGTTGATCTCCGTCCATCGACGCTCGCTCGGGACGATGGTTATCTCAAGCGGTACCTGCAGCCGACCTTCGGCGAGAAGCGCCTCGCCGAGATCGACCACGCCATGGTGCGCGCTTGGGTCGCGGGTCTTACCGCTCGCGGCCTCGCACCGTCAACCGTCGTTCTTGCCGGATTGCTAATGCGGAAGATCATGGCCACGGCGGTCGCCGCNNCTGAGATCGGTGCGCTCACCGATACCATCAACGAGCGCTATCGCGGCCTCGTCATGCTCGGCGCGTTCGGCGGACTACGGATCGGCGAGATGCTCGGGTTGCGCGCAAAGCACCTCGACCTTCTGCATGGTCGCGTCAATGTCACGGAAATCCTGGTGGAAGTTTCCGGCCAGCTCTACTTCGGCCCTCCGAAGACGCGAGCCGGACGCCGAGCCGTTCCTCTTCCCCGTGTCGCCATCGATGCTCTCGATGATCACTTGCGCCGATATCCGGCAGCGCAAGGCGATCTCGTATTCAGTGCTCCCGAGGGCGGACCGGTTCGGCTCGCGAGTTGGCGGCGGCGGTTTTGGAAGCCTGCGGTTGAGGCGTCCGGGCTGTCACCGCTGCGACCGCATGACCTCCGTCATACGGCAGTCGCGCTTTGGATCGCGGCAGGCGCGACGCCGCGGGAGATCGCGACACGAGCTGGTCACACCTCAGTTGTGACCGTCCTCGATCGATACGGCCACCTCTTTCCAGACTCCGAACAGAAAGTCAACGCCGCTCTCGACGTGCTTGCCAAGGATGCCGGCATCTCACGGAGCGCGCAGGTCGTATCCATCCGCGAGGTGTACTCGTAGCTCTTGGATTGTTTCAATCAGCGTGTCGGCTTCCAGAGGCGGTCGATTGGCACAACGAAGAGACGGTCACCGACCGCATAAGACCGCTCGCCGGTGTAGAGGGCAACACCTCCGATAAATCCAGCGCCAGCAAGGTCTCGAAGCCGTTCGAGTCCCCGAAGGTCCTCTCCTGGCACGCGCGTTCCACTCTTCACCTCGATCGCGACGACACAGCCGTCGTCGCGTTCGATGAGGAGATCGACCTCCTCCCCGTCATAGGTCCGCCAGTGGTGGAGGCCAGCGATTCCGTCCAGCCAACTCGCCTGCTTTATGAGTTCGCCGACAACGAACGTCTCCATGAGGTGACCGAACTCGGAGAGCGCCGTTGCATCGCGGCGCGCCAGGTGCTCCGGTGTGAGCCGAAGAAGCCGGGCGGCAAGGCCGGAGTCGACGAGATGAACCTTTGGCGTGCCCGTCGTCCTGGCTCCGAGCGTCCGTCCCCACGCCGGGAGCTGGCGCACGAGGAAGACCGATTCGAGCAGTTCGAGATAGTCGGCCGCCGTGTGGCGATCGAGGACTGCGGCCTCTGCCGTGACAGTGATGTTCAAGAGCTGGCCGGTCTGCGACGCGAGGTGCCGGAGGAGTGCCGGAAGCTGTCGGCGTTGGCGGAGCTTGCTCACCTCCATCACGCCGCGCTCAAGGACCAGCTCCACGTACTCGTCGAACCACCGTCGTCGCGCCGGCTCGTTCCTCGCGAGCGCGATCGGCATGCCACCTGTGGTGATCCGCCGCGCGTACTCGACTCGTGAAGTCTCAGACCGCTTGTTGGTCACTAGCGAACGCGGTTCGCCCAGCATCAGTGTCTCGACGAAGTTCTCTCGTGCACCCTCGATCTCACCCTGGGACAGCGGAAGGACCGCGAGGAAGCTGACCCGTCCTGCCAGATACTCCGCGACTTCGGGCACGGCCGTTGAGCGGGTCGATCCGGCCAACACGAACCGGCCGGGTCGAAGATCATTGTTCAGCTCCGCCTTGACGGCAGCGAGAACTGCGGGCTCATGTTGGTACTCGTCGATGAAGATCGGCCCGCTTCCGCTCACGAGCGTCGCGGCGTCAGTCCGTACTGCATCGCGCGTCGGAGGATCATCGAGGTCGATCACCTCGCCACCGCGAGCCTCGGCCAGCTGGTGGAGGAGGTAGGTCTTCCCAACCGTTCGGGGGCCTTGCAACAAGAGCAGTGGCTCCTCTTCGAGACGAGCGAGCGCGAGGTCATGAACTCTCCGCTCGTACCCCGGCATCTGAGCCATCTCGTCAGGCTACTGCTCAGTTCACCAATTTCGCGGCCGATTATTCACCGATCTCGCGAGTAACGACCAACCAACTTCGCGGCCCTCAAACCACCAAAGTCGCGCTTCCAGAATGCGCCCAGAACAAACCCGAACGACCCCGGAGAGACCATCTTGGCACCCCCGTGCCCGTTACTCCTGTGTCAGATTTGTGTCAGATCGAACGGAGGCTGCTCCTTATCCACAGCCTCAGTACTCGCTGACCTGCGGTTTTAGTGTGGGGCTACTCAGACTCGAACTGAGGACCTCAGCATTATCAGTGCTGC
>PMZN01000107.1:0-260 GCA_003170375.1 Acidimicrobiaceae bacterium
CCAGGCGCGCGTTCGGGGCCAAGAGTCCGGAACCTCGAAGTGCGCACCTCCCGGCCTTTTCAAGGGCGCTATCTAGTCGAGTTCGAGGGCGTTCACACCCGAGAGGAGGCCGACGAGCTTCGAGGCGCGCTGCTTGCGGCGGTCGCGGTCGAAGACTCTGAGGCTCTCTTCGTGCACGATCTGGTCGGCAGCGAAGTCGTCGAGGTCGACGGGACTCGGCATGGGGCCGTGGTTGCAGTCCAGGCCAACCCCGCGAGCGA
>PMZN01000107.1:328-4986 GCA_003170375.1 Acidimicrobiaceae bacterium
GCCCGGAGAGCGGAACGGCAGCGTTGCGCATCGACGTTTTCACGATCTTTCCCGAAGTCGTGGACGCGTACTGCGCGACCAGCGTCGTCGGGCGGGCAAGGCGGGATGGGCTAGTGGACATCCGGATCCACGACCTGCGCTCTGCGGCAACCGATCCGCACCGCACCGTCGACGATGCGCCGTTCGGCGGTGGGGCGGGCATGGTGCTCGCTCCGGAACCGGTCTTCGGCGCTGTGGAGCTCGCGAACCCGCCGCGGCCCCTCTACCTGCTCGCACCCGGGGGCCGACGTTTCGACCAGTCGGTTGCGGCGGAGCTTGTAGGGCTCGGGCGCGTCGCGCCAGGCTCTGGATCGCCGGCCTTCTCACTTCTCTGCGGGCGCTACGAGGGCGTGGACCAGCGGATTGCCGACCACCTTGCCGACGGCGAGCTCTCTATCGGCGACTTCGTACTCGCCGGCGGCGAGCTGGCGGCCCTGGTCGTCGTCGAAGCTACGGCTCGGCTCGTTCCAGGGGTACTTGGCAATGCGGCCTCGACCGACGACGAGAGCTTCACAGCCGGGCTGCTGGAGTACCCGCAGTACACGCGTCCGGCCGTGTTCCGCGGCTGGCCGGTTCCTGAGGTCCTGCGTGGGGGCAATCACGGTCGCGTCGCACGATGGCGCCGCGCTGCGGCACTCTGGCGCACGCTCGAGCGCCGGCCGGACTTACTGGACGCCCGAGGCGGTCTCTCGGCCGAGGAGGTGCGCCTCCTGGTCGAGCACGGCTATCCTGTAGGGGCCTACGGAACGGGACGAGCCGAATGGTCGGACTCTGAATCCGGTAAGCGGCAAACTGCCGGCGACCCGTCCGATCGCCTCGAGGAGCGTGACCTGTCATGAACCCCACCGACCTCATCGACCGCGAGAGCCTTCGCGACGACATTCCCGACTTCCGCCCTGGGGACACCTTGAAGGTGCACGTGCGAGTCGTCGAAGGCAATCGGGAGCGCGTCCAGGTCTTTCAGGGTGCTGCCATCCGCCGTCAGGGCTCTGGCATCCGTGAGACGTTCACGGTGCGCAAAGTGAGTTTCGGTGTCGGTGTCGAGCGCACCTTCCCGGTCCACTCACCGATCATCGCCAAGATCGAACGGATCACCGAAGGCGACGTTCGCCGCGCCAAGCTGTACTACCTGCGTGATCGCGCCGGCAAGGCGGCGAAGATCAAGGAGAAGCGCGACGTCCGCTGAGATGCTGTGCGAGCTCGTCCTTCCGGCTCCTGAGGTTCTGGCGACCCCGGCCCTGCGCGCTCGCGAAGCCGGGGACGTGCTAGGCAAGCGACCATGAGCGCCGAGGAGGACCTCGACCAGTTCGAGGCCGAGGTGGAGCTCGAGCTCTACCGTGAGTACCGGGCTGTGTTCTCGATGTTCCGCTACGTCGTCGAGACCGAGCGCCGTTTCTACCTGGCGAACAACGTCAAGGTCACGCCCCAGTCAGGGCCCGGAGCCACTTATTTCGAGGTCGAGCTCGGTGACGCGTGGGTCTGGGACATGTACCGCCAGGCGCGGTTCGTATCGTCGGTGCACGTTGTCACCTACAAAGACGTGAACGTGGAGGCACTGCCCAAAGACGAGGTCTGAGGATGGTGCCCCATGCCGGCGGATCAGCGCTGGGACGCCTGGGTGAGGAGGCGGCAGGCGCCTGGTACCTCCAGCATGGCTACGAGATCGTCCAGAGGAACTGGAGCTGTCGCACAGGTGAGATCGACCTGGTCTGCCGGCGCGGGCAGCTCCTTGTCATATGCGAGGTGAAGACGAGAACGACGGATCAGTTCGGCTCTCCATTCGAGGCCGTCACATCCGCAAAACGTCGTCGTCTTCGTCGTCTCGCCACGCTCTACCTCCTGGAGACGGCCCCAACCACCACGGTCGTGCGTTTTGACGTGGCGGCAGTCCAGGGCGGAAGCGTCGAGGTCCTGGAGAACGCGTTCTGAGCGCCCGAGTCCTGAGCGGCCGTCAACGCCCGGTCGGGCGTCGACGTGCCCGGTGCTCCCAGCAAGGCGAGTGCCAGTGGCGCCTGCTGGCGGGGTCTGACACCGGGACTATCACGAGGTGGCCGGTCCCGGGTCGGATCTCCTGGTTGCAGCCCGGGCATATGTAGGTCTTGTCCGCCTGGTACGGCTGGATCCGGTGGATCTGCGCCGCGCCGGTGCCCATCGGGTCCTCGACGAACGAGTCCTCGCCGGCGGCCGTCCAGCCTCTGGCTCGGCCGTTCGTGGCGCCGATGCGGCCGCTCTTGCGCGCACCCGAACGCCCCGGCGCGGGTTCTCGGCGGGATTTTCGGTCTGGGGGCCGTCGGGGCACGCCACTGATTGTTGCAGGCCGCAGTGTCGTTCCGGTCGGCGGCGGACGACGATTTCGATGAAGTCAGGTGACAGTCGCGTGAGGCTCAAGGTCTGGGACGGTAAGACCCGGACCGGACGTGGCCGGCGCCGGCGTCGTCCCTCGTCACGTCGTCGAGAGGCTCGCCGACTCGGCGAGCCAGGCATCGAGCTCTTCGGCGGGCAACGGCCTGCTCACGTAGTAACCCTGCACCAGATGACAGCCGAGCTCTTCAAGGCGCTGCAGGACTCCAGCCGTCTCGACGCCTTCTGCTACCACCTGTTTCCCGAGGTTCCGTGCGAGGTCGATCGTCGACCGCACGACGACCTCCTTGTCAGCTGAGCTGTTCATGTTCGTCACGAACGATCGGTCGATCTTGATCTCGTCTATCGGAAGACGTGTCAGGTATGTAAGCGACGAATAGCCCGTTCCGAAGTCGTCGACCGAGAGCCGGACACCCATCTTGGCGATGCGTGCGAGGACGGCCTCAGTCCTCAGCGGGTCGGAGATCACGGCGCTCTCGGTGATCTCGAGCACGAGGAGGTCCGTGGAAACGCCGTTGAGTTTCAACAGGTCGGCGACGTCAACTGGGAGGTCGGCATCGAGGAGGTTGCGCATCGCCAGATTGACGGCCACCTTCATCGGCCGACCTTGGTCCATCCAGGCCCGGCACTGGCGCAGCGCCCGGTCGAGCACGTAGTGCGTGAGCGGCTTGATGAGGCCGGTTTCCTGAACGAAGGGGATGAACTCGTCAGGCGGGATGAGGCCCCGTTGAGGGTGTTGCCAGCGGATCAAAGCTTCGACGGCCATGATGCCGCCTGTCGAGAGGGTCATTTGTGGTTGGTAGTAGAGGACGATCTCTTCTCGCTCGAGCGCGCCACGCAGCTCTCCGATGAGTGCGAGTCGATCCGGCGTATGCGGATCGGCGAAGCGCTCGTACATGGCGAAACCACCGTTCGCGGCCTTGGCGGCATACATGGCGACGTCGGCGTGCTGTATCAAGAGGTCCGCATCACCACCGTCTCTCGGAAAGGCCGCAAACCCGATACTGGCGTCGACTCTGAGCGGCAGGTCTTGGACGACGATCGGCTCTTCGAGACAGCTCGACACCCGTGAGACGACCATGGCGGCATCGGTCTCCGATGCGTTCGGTAGCAGGATGGAGAACTCGTCGCCGCCAAGCCTCGCGATCGAGTCGCCCTTTCTCGTCACCTTCGACAGCCTCGAGGCAACCTCCCTCAGCACGTCGTCCCCGGCTGCGTGGCCAAGGGTGTCGTTGATCTCCTTGAACCGGTCGAGGTCGAGCATGAGAACTGCGAGCTCCTCGCTCTCCCGCNNGTGAGCCCGTCGTACAGGGCCTGGTGCCGGAGCTGCTCCTCGGCTTGGTCGCGAGCGTGCTCAGCGGCCTTTTGCTCGGTGATGTCCCGAACCAGGAGACAGAGCTTCCTCGAACAGCTCTCGGACCCGGCGATCGGTGCGACCCTGCCCTGGAACCACCGGATGCCTGCCGGGACCGCGAGGCTGTAGTCCCAGAAATGCGGGCGATCCGTCTCGAGGACCTGTCTGATGACTTTGGCCAAGCTGCGGCCGATCTCCTCGCCGAGCGCCTCACGATGGGTCTTGCCGAGCAGTTCGGCCCGAGGCACCGCAAGCAGGTCGTCATTGGCGGTCCAGATCTCGAGGTAGGTGCCATCCTCGTCGATCTCGAACACGAGATCGTCGAGTGAGGACAGGAGCGCTTGCAGGCGAGCTTCACTCTCTCGCAGAGCTTCGGTCGCACCCTGGTGCTCGGTGGCTTCGATCACGACACCCCGCCAGGACCGACCGGCGCCATCGCTCCCGCCCGGCCCTGAACTGAAGACGCTTCCGCATCGGCGTCACTGCGTCCGGTCCGGCGTGGCAGGTTCACCATATGGGTATCGGCTCGAAAGGCAACATGATTGACCAGCAAGGTTGGTAAGGCCGCCGGGGAAGTGCTTCAGGCGCGTTCCCGGGCCGCAGCGGCGATGGCCCCGGCGGTCCGCCGTGACTCAGCTGCTTGTCTGCGGCTCCGACCCGTGAACGACCCGCTGACTTGGGCCTCGAACAGGCCCCGTGCCCGAGCAAGCATGGGCACGGCCCCCACGTTCTCAAAGCTGGCGGCTGCCTCCGCGGCGAGCCGTGCCGACTCGTCGAGCCTGTCTTGGCGGGCGAGCCACTCCGCCCGGTCGAGCTGTGCACGCGCGACCCAGATCGGGTAGCCGAGACTGCGAAAAGCGGTTTTGGCAGCAATGAGATCATCCTCCACTTCAGCGTCGTCGCC
>PMZN01000166.1 GCA_003170375.1 Acidimicrobiaceae bacterium
CACTCGTGAACTGCAGATTGGCTCACCTGGGAGGGTCGCGGGTGGTTCGGGATCGGCTCAATGGCATCAGGGACGTCAGCCAGCGGTGATCGCCCTGCCGGTGAGGCTCACTCGCCAGCTTCGCCAGCGAGCGTGGCGACCATCAACGCCTTGATGGTGTGCATCCGGTTCTCTGCTTGGTCGAAGACGACGGAGGCGCCCGATTCGAATACCTCCTCGGTCACCTCCAGGGCTGAGAGACCCCGCCTTTCGAAGATCTGTAGGCCGACCGCTGTGTCGGTGTCGTGCAGCGCGGGAAGGCAGTGCATGAATTTCACGTTGGGGTTGTCAGTCGCCGCCATGAGCGGTCCGTTGACCTGGTAGGGGAGCAGCTGGTCGATGCGTGCGTCCCACTGTTCGGCCGGTTCCCCCATCGACAGCCAAACGTCGGTGTAGAGAAAATCCGACCCGCGCACCGCTCGAACGGCGTCCTCGGTGACCGTGATCCGGGCTCCCGACTGGGACGCAAGCCCATGGGCTATCGACTGGACCTCCGAAGACGGCCAGAGTGCCTCGGGCGCGGCGACCCGGACGTCCATGCCCAGGAGAGCTCCGGTGACGAGCAAGGAGTTCGCCGTGTTGTTGCGGGCATCGCCGAGGTAGCAGTACGCCACCTCGTCGAGCGGTCGGCCGGCGTGGTCGCGCATCGTGAGGATGTCGGCCAACATCTGGGTCGGGTGCCACTCATCAGTGAGCCCATTCCAGACGGGCACGCCTGCGTACTTGCCGAGAGTCTCGACGTTGGCGTGCGCAGAGCCGCGGTACTCGATCCCGTCGAACATCCGGCCGAGCACACGAGCCGTGTCCTTGACGGACTCCTTGTGGCCGATCTGCGAACCGGTGGGTCCCAGGTATGTGACGTGCGCACCTTGGTCGTAGGCACCCACCTCGAAGGCACACATGGTGCGAGTAGAGGCCTTCTCGAAGATGAGCGCGATGTTGCGACCCGTCAGGTACTGGCGCTCGTGCCGGGCACGCTTGTCCTCGCGGAGGCGAGCTCCGAAGTCAACGAGGTAGAGGAATTCCTCCCGGGTGAGGTCGGTCTCCTTCAACAGATTGCGTCCGTGCAGTTTCGTCATGGCTCCATATTGGTACGCCGGACACCATGAGCCGAAACGCGGAGTTGTCCCTGACCGGACGGACCGAACCGCAAGGAAGGCCTTCAGGTCATATGGTGGACCCGATGTCTGCCATCTCCCCCGAGCTCGACCCATCGGATGTGGGTCTCGACCAGGCCCGACTCGGTTCCATCGGTCGGCACTTCGACCGGTACGTGGAGGACCGGAGGATACCGGGGTTCCTCGCCGTCGTCACCCGGCGCGGCAAGGTCGCCTACGTGGTCCGCGGAGGCTTTCGCGATCTCGAGAACGGTGCACCGGTCGAGGCCGACACGCGCTTTCGTATCTACTCGATGACCAAGCCGATCACGTCGGTCGCGGCGATGATCTGTTACGAGGAGGGCCTGATCGCGCTCGATGACCCGTTGAGCAAGTTCATCCCGGAGTTCGGCGAGACACGGGTCTTTGCAGGTGGCTCGTCGATCCGGCCGGTCACTGTCCCGGTCTTGGGGCCGATCAAGATCTGGCATTTGATGACCCACACGGCAGGTTTCACATACGGCTGGATGTTCAACCATCCGGTCGACGCCATGTACCGTTCGGCCGGATTCGAGTGGGAGGCGCCTCACGGCCTCGATCTGGCCGGCTGCTGCAGCCGGCTAGCGCAGATCCCGCTCCGTTGTCAGCCAGGCACCGAGTGGAACTACTCGATGGCGACCGATGTCCTCGGCCGCGTCGTGGAGGTCGTGACGGGGCGGTCGCTCGACGAGTTCTTCGTCGAGCGCGTGCTCGGGCCGCTCGGGATGAAGGAGACGAGCTACTACGTCGAGGGCGAAGGAGCCGAGAAACTAGCCGTGCTGTACATGCCCGACCTCTTCACCGGTCGGGCGACGCGCGCCGCCCACGTGGGCGACGCGGCCCTGAGCCGTGAAAGCGCGCCGTTGGGCGGCAGCGGGCTGGTGTCGACGGCGGCGGACTATCACCGGTTCACCCAGATGCTGCTGCGTCACGGCGAGCTCGACGGCGTGCGGATCCTGGGCGCACGAACCGTCGCGTACATGACCCGCAACCACTTGCCGGGCGGCGCGGACATGGCCCGGTTCGGCAACCCGATGGGAGGCGAACAGGAGCCTGGGATCGGCTTCGGGCTCGGCTTCTCCGTCGTCATCGACCCCGCGGCGCTGAGAGTGACCTGCAGTGCTGGCGAGTACGGCTGGGGTGGCGCAGCCAGCACCGAGTTCTGGGTCGACCCGGCAGAGGAGCTGACTGTGCTGTTCTTCACCCAGCTGCTCCCGTCGGGCACCTATCCGATCCGCCGCGAGTTGAAGCAGCTCGTCTACTCGGCGATCGTCGACTGAGAGCCCTTGTGCAAGACGCATGTATCGGCATCACTCGGTCCCCGTGAGCGACCCGCAGCGGGCGAAGGAGCTCTACGAGCAGGTGCTCGGGTTCCGGGTCACTTGACGACTTCGTAGGCGTTTCCAAGTGAATTCACAGGGTGGGGGGGCATTCTGGCTGCCAGCAAGGGATGGGCCGATCAAGCTCAGGGCCGGCCCATCCCTCTCCGGCGTCAGAAATGAGAGTGCAAAATGAGTGACCGGAATCCAGAACCTCAGCAGGAGCTCGGTGACGCGGCTGCAGTGACACAGGCCGCGCCCGACAAGCGCCGGCGGGGCTCGCTGGGCGTGCGAGCCGCGGCGGCAACGGTGATCGCGGGTGGTCTGGCCGCAGGGGGATATGGCGTCGCCTCGGCCGCCTCCAGCCCGAGTGCGACGACCCGGTCTGCCCGTCAAGCCCTCGCGACGGCGTCGAGCCCCTCGAAGTCCGCGCCCGGTCATCCGCGCTTGGGCGGCCCGGCTGGCCTCGGGCTCGGAGAGGGCTTCGGGCTTGGCGGCAGCTTCGGTCAAGGCGGCACGGTCACTCAGGTGACACCGACAACCATCACGGTCGATTCATTGTTCGGCAACGCGCTCACAGTGACAACCGACTCGTCGACCGTCTACAACGAAAGTGGCAAGAAGGTCGCGCGCTCTGCGGTGGCCGTTGGCGAGCAGGTCGTCTTCCTCCCGGCCGGCCGGCCGGCAACCTCGAGCTCGAGCGGCTCGCCGCTGGTCACGCTCGTCGAGATCGTTCAGCCGCACGTCTCGGGCAAGGTCGTCAAGGCGGACGGGTCTCAGCTCGTCGTCTCCCAGCAGGACGGGTTGAACGTCACGGTGAACACTTCGGCGTCGACGACCTACGACGAGGCCGGACAGCCTGCGTCGGCTTCCGACGTTCAAGTCGGCACCGTCGTCTCCGTCACCGGGACGCTGTCGTCCGACCACGATCAGATCGACGCCACAACGGTCGAGATCGTTCTGCCCTCTATCGCAGGTCGCGTGACGGGCGTCTCCGGGGCGACGATCACGATCACGAGCTTCGATGGAACGGCGGAGACCTTGACAACCGACGCGAGCACGGTCTTCCGCGATCAGAGCGGCACCACGACCATCGCTTCGGTGGTGAGGGGTGATCTTGTGGAGGCCTCCGGCACACCCGGTGCCGGCGATACCTTCGCTGCCGTGACGGTCTACGTCGGATCAAGTACCACGTCCGGTCCGGGCGGCCTCGGCGGGCCTGGCGGCTTCGGCGGTCACGGGGGCTTTCGTGGCGGGCCAGGAGGAGGTTCCTGGAGCAGCACCGCACCTGGGATTGGCGCGGGCGCCGGCAACGCATTGACACCGATATGAGGGTCGTCGCGGACGTCCCGCGCTTAGCTTAGAGACTGACCACCTCGAAGGTCACAGCAAGAGGCACGCCGGCCTCGTTGCCGGCCCGCTCGGCGTTCGAGCGCAGGAACTGCACGAGATCGAAATCGCCGCCCAGGCTCTCGAGGTAGACCCGGTGCTTGGCGAGCGAGGCGATCCCCTTGTCGAGGTAGCCAGTCACGTCGACGAAGTGGTCTGGCGCAGGCGAGGCGCCGAATGCCGCGAAGCGCAATCCGTGCCATGGCTCGAGACCCTCGGCGACGAGCTCGGGGAAGACCCAGCGATTGGCGGCGTCACGGGTCGCGTCCAGCAGCGCTTCGCCGATCACACGGTGGTCCGCGTGATTGAGCGAGCCGGGCCCGAACGTGGCGTGATGGTTGATGGACAACAGGACGTCGGGCCGGTGGCTCCGGATCGCGCGAGCGAGGTCGCGGCGAAGCCCCAGTGAATAGGTGAGGACTCCATCGCCGTAGTCGAGAAACGTCACCTCTTCCACACCCACCACCCGCGCACTTGCACGTTGCTCGGCCGAGCGGATGACGCCGCATTGCGCAGGGTCGATCGTGTCGATGCCGGCCTCGCCCCGCGTGGCGAGCACGTAGCTGACTGTCTTCCCTTCGGCCGTCCAGCGCGCGATTGCCGACGACGCACCGAACTCGAGGTCGTCAGGATGGGCTACGACGGCGAGGGCTCGGTCCCAGTCCTCCGGCAAGGGGAGCAGCGCCACGGACGCGAACCTACCTCGGCGATCGATTCAACCGGGCTGCCGGCGCCTGTGAGAAACTCTCCACTTCGTGAACCTGGTCCCAGCTCGAGGAGCGGAGGCCACGCGCGGGCGAGCTGAAGCCCCGCTTGGCCCAGGGTGTCTTTCTCGAACGGAACTGCTGCTCGTGATCGGGCTCAGCGCGGCGTCGGCGGTCGCGAACTTCGTCGATCTCGGGTCTCGCAGTCTCTGGAACGACGAGCTCCACAGCGCGTTGATCGCCCTTCACCACGGCGCCACCCTTTGGTCCGCCGTCACAGCCGACGGCGGCAACATGATGTTGTACTACCTGCTGCTGCACGGCTTCGTAGCTCTCTTCGGAGGCGGGCAGCTTGCTCTACGAGTCCCGTCGGCGTTGGCGGGTGCCGGGCTTACACCGGTCGTCTTCTTCCTTGGCCGCCGGATGTTCGGGTTGCGAACTGCCGTGATCGCAACCGCGATCGTGGCCGTTAGCCCAGCGCTGGTTGTGTGGAACCAACAGGCCCGCGGCTACAGCCTGGGGACGCTTCTGATCGCGTCGAGTCTGCTGGCACTCCTTCGGGCTATCGAATGTCCCAGCAGGCGACGGTGGTGTGCCTACGGCGTCCTTGTCGTCCTCTCTGTTTACACACTCGCTTATGCAGCGATGTTCCTCGTTGCGCAGTGGTTGGCGCTCGCCTTCTGGCCCCAGGCCCGCCGCCGGGCCAAGCCGATGTTGACTGTTGTCGGCGTTGCAGCCCTGGCGTACGTGCCGCTCATAGTTCTCATGCTCCGAACCGGTGCCGCCGCCGGTGTACTGAGTACCAATGCACCTCCCTCCACGACCGAGGGCGTCCAC
>PMZN01000037.1 GCA_003170375.1 Acidimicrobiaceae bacterium
GCCGGCAGCCCGGCCAGCATGGCCGCCGACCAGAACCGGTCGATACAGGCCCTCGCGGCCGGCCCCGTGATGAGCGAGCGCAGCGTTGCAAGATCCGTGCTCACCTGGGGTGCCCCGGTATGGAAGGCGACGACGTCCGCGGTCTGCCACCAACCACCCAGCGGGTTCGCGGAAGCTGCTTGGGTGGAGGACACGGCGGTGACATTGCCATCAGACGCCGTCAGGGCGGCGCTGACGCTGTTGAGGTCTGTGGCGCATGCCGGGTGTGTGGTGAGCCAGGAGCCAACGATCGCGGGCGTGGCGAACACCGAGCCGACCCCGTACGAGCTGGCGGTGAAACCGGCTTTGGACACGCGCCACGACGGTGGGAAGTCGCTGGTCCTGAGCACCACGTCGTTTGCCGCGGCTTTGTCCTGGGCGGCAGTTGGCAGCCCGGGCAGAGCGACTGGTCCCCGGAACGCGGCGATGCCGGCTGCCGCGCCGGCGGCCGCGACGAAGAGCACGACGATGGCGATGGCGGAGGCGTAGCGACGGATGACGCCGGGCTTCTTGCCAGTGTCAGGTCCTTTGGTCGCCTCTGTGCTCGCGGCCGCTCCGCCCAGCAGTGCCTCGGTCGGTTCAGCGGGTTGCCTCGACGCGGTCGGCTTCGATGCTGGTTCGCCAGCGTCGGTTTGAGCGACGTCGGACGCGACCACCGCCTGGAGCGCCGCAGGAAGCGGTTTGCGTGCCTGGCGGGCAACCGATCGCCGTTCGCCGATAGGCCAGGATGGATCCTCCCTGTTCGACAGCAGGGGGAAGTGCAGGGGGAAGTGCAGCTCCGGGTCGCTCGTGGCAGGAGTCTCAATGTCGGGGAGCGGCGAGTCGGGTGGAGCTGACTCGACCTGAGCTGGGCGCGGCTGGGTGGAACGTGGCTCAGGAGCCTCCACAGCGGAAGGAGGCGATCCTGTGGCCGACGCGGTCGACGGTCTGTTGCTGCGGCGCCTCGGGGCTGTAGCGGCCAAAGCATGCTCGCCAGCCAGTCTGGCGAACTCTTCGTAGGGGTCGGGCGCGCGCTGGCCGGCGTCGGTGGGGATCTCCGTCGCGATGGCCGGTTGGGTCTCAGTCGCGGGCTCAATGGGGGCGACCAGGGCAGAGGGCCTCGCTCCGAGCGGAGGTGTCGTCGGACTGTAGTCCGGCCACATCGCAGAGGGTTCCGACGTCTTAGGCGTCACTTCATCCGATTCCCCTGGTCCCCTCGGCATGAGCGGCCCTTGAGCCGCGGCACGAGCGACCGCGCCGGCTACCGCCAGACGAAGGTCTGAGGGTGGTCTGACCGTTGAGGGGCGCCGCCGAGCGCTCGGCGGCAGGCCGCTTCTCTCGAGCACTGCTGTGGGCGGTGGGGCCGTTGGAGCAGGCTCCGGGGCCGTTGGAGCCGTTTGTGGGGCGGTTGAAGCGGGCTGCGGGGGCGTGGCCTCAGGCTCTGCCGGCCCAGGTGCGAAAGTCGCGCCTCGATCGGCCGGCCGGTCGGGCGCGGTCGTCTTTTCGGGCTTCCATCGGGGTACCTGTGGAGCAGGAGCAGCAGGTGCTCGAGTGGGTAGCGCGAGTCCCGGTGGCGCGGGAGGGGGGCGGTCAGGCCCGGCGAGCGACCGAGATGGTGGCCGCCTGGTGTCCGGTCTTTGCCGCACGTCGCGTCCCCACCGGGTCTCGGACCTCGACGTGACGGGCTCCGAGTGGCTCCGTGCCTCAAACGGCCAGTTCGGCCGATCTGGACCTCTGAAACGCGGCAGGGGATCTGCCCCGAGTCGCACTCCGGTGCCGTGGCCGGAGGTTCGGTCGTCCACACTCCCATTCTGCGCGCCGGAATGCGTGCTGCCGCGGTCGCTTGAGGAGAAAGTCCCGCTCCTGCCCTCGCCATGGACTTGGGCGAAGACATTGTCCCGGACTCGAGCTACGCCTATCGCGGCGTCGAGAAGGGCAGCAATGCGGGCTTTTTCGCCGGGTATCGCAGGACGTATGGCCGGACGCAGGTCCGGCGGGTACCACTTGCCGTCAGACGCGAGCCACCATCCGATGCCCTGGAGGTCGTCGCTCAAAGTACTCCTCATCTGTCCCGAACAGCTCGATCGAGCATAGCGAGTGGAATATCGCAACGGGGGCTTGCGTCAAGGAACAATACCCGTCCTGGAGCCCGGATCTGGCGGAGTTCTCCGGACCGTCGCACGACGCAGGCACCCGAGCGCCGGGCCGTGTGCGCTCCGAAACAGCAGCTCAGCCGGTCTCGGCTCCGCCCTGGTAGCGTCCTCGGGGGTGCGTGCGCTTCTCTCTGTTCATGACAAGACGGGCCTCGAGGAGTTAGCCACCGGCCTGACGGCCCTCGGCGTCGAGCTCGTCGCGAGCGGGGGCACCGCCAAAGCCCTCGAGGCGGCCGGGATCGATCACGCGGAAGTTGCCAAGATCACCGGGGTGCCCGAGATGCTGGGAGGGCGCGTAAAGACCCTGCACCCGGCCATCCATGCCGGCATCCTGGCCGACCGGTCGATCCAGTCCCATCTCGAGGACCTCGCCGCCCAGGACATCACCGCGATCGACCTCGTCGTCTGCAACCTGTACCCGTTCGAGACGCAACCTTGCGTCGAGATGATGGACGTCGGAGGTTCGACGATGATCCGGGCCGCGGCGAAGAATTGCGCGTACGTCACGGTGGTCGTTCATCCCGGCGACTACGGGGTCGTCCTGGACGAGCTGCGCAGGGATGGCGTCGTGGGCGACCGCACGCGTCGCAGGCTGGCACGTGCCGCCTTCGCCCACACCGCCGCTTACGACGCCGCGATCGTTCGTTGGCTGGATGAGACCGGACCCGACGCCCAAGACGGTGCTGACCCACTGCCTGAGACGTTGCACATCGTCCTCGAGCGCGCCAAAGAACTCCGCTACGGGGAGAACCCCCATCAGCAAGCCGCGCTCTTTCGCGCGCGCGGCAATCCCACCGGCTGGTGGGAGGGCGCCGTCCAGCATGGTGGCCGGGAGTTGTCCTACCTGAACCTGCTCGACGCGGAGGCGGCGTGGCAGCTTGCGTACGAACTGGTCGGTCCGGATGGCCTCAGCTTCGGCGGCGGACTCGCCGCGGTGGTGATCGTGAAGCACACGAACCCTTGCGGGGCTGCCATTGCTGAGGACCTCGCCACGGCCTATGGCCGGGCGCTGGAAGGAGACCCGGTCTCGGCTTTCGGTGGGATCGCGGCCCTGAGCGGACGCGTCGACGAGACGCTCGCGGAGCAGATCGTCGAGGGCCCGCTCGCAGACCTCCTCATTGCGCCCGCGTTTGACGACGGTGCTCTCGCCCGTTTCGCGGCCCAGCGGAAGAACATGCGGGTGATCGCAGCACCTTTTCCGGCGCGCGTCAGACTCAGCCTGCGCCAGATCGACGGAGGCTTCCTTGTCCAGGAGCGCGACCGGTTCCGATCGGCGCCCGAGAACTGGCGCGTGGCGACGAGGATCGCGCCGACCGAGCAACAGTGGCGCGACCTCGAACTTGCGTGGAGGGTCTGCGGTCTGACTTCGTCAAACGCCATCGTTTTGGCCTACGGTGGACAGATAGTCGGTATCGGGTGTGGGCAGCAGAACCGCGTGGACGCGGCCGGGATAGCCGGTCGCAAGGCTGCCGGACGAGCGCAAGGAGGAGCAGGGGCCAGTGACGCATTTTTCCCGTTTCGAGATGGGTTGGACGCAATGATCGATGCAGGCGTCACTGCTGTGGTGCAGCCGGGCGGGTCGCTCCGCGATCACGAGGTGATCGCGGCTGCCGACGAGCGTGGAATCTCGATGGTGCTCGCGGGCGAGCGCCANNCGGGTCGCCGAACTGAAGGCGGCCGGTGTCACTCCCGGGCTTGGGACGATCCTCGTCGGCGACGACGGACCGAGTGCCCGGTACGTGGCGATGAAGCATCAGGACTGCGCCGAGATCGGTGTCGAGTCCGTGCATGAGGAGCTGCCCGGCAACGTGACCCAGCATCGGCTCGAGTCGGTCATCCGGTCGCTCAGCGCGAATCCCGAAGTCGACGCTCTGCTCGTTCAGCTGCCGTTGCCGAAACATTTGAACGAAGAGCGGGCGCTGCTGGCCGTAGATCCCGACAAGGACGTCGACGGGCTGCACCCCGTGAACCTGGGGCGTCTCGTGATGGGCGCGCCCGGACCGCTCCCGTGCACGCCGGCGGGGATCGTCGAGCTGCTCCACGCATACGACGTGCCTGTCAGCGGGCAACACGTCGTGATCGTCGGCCGGGGACTTACGATCGGTCGGCCGCTCGCGCTCTTGCTGGCGTTGAAGCGGCCGGGCTTGAATGCGGCCGTAACCGTCGTCCACACCGGAGTGGCGAACCTCGGCGAGTACGTCCGCCAGGGCGACATCGTCGTCGCGGCAGCGGGGTGGGCGAACCTTGTGACCCGAGACATGGTGAGGCCCGGCGCAGCGGTGGTGGGCGCCGGGGTCTCGCGCGAGGGCAAGCGGTTGCTGTCGGACGTCGAGGAGTCGGTCGCCGAGGTCGCAGGCTGGATGACGCCGCGGATCGGCGGGGTCGGCCCGATGACCCGGGCGATGCTGTTGCGCAACGCTGTGCTCGCCGCCGAACGGCGGGCGGCTGCGCTGGGCGGAGGCTAGTAGCCGGGTATTTGACCGAGCAGACGACCTTGTCGCGGGCGCCATGTTCGGTGCCCGCCCACCGGAGCACGAAGCTTTGTGCCGACGCGCGTCGTCGTAACTAGGCTCGCCTGCATGCCAACGAAGATCACTATGGCGCCGACGGGCGCGCTCCTGGTGCCGACTGAACCCATAATCCCGTACATCGAGGGGGATGGGATCGGGGTCGACATCTGGCCCGCCGCGCAACGCGTGCTCGACGCAGCGGCGGCCAAATACGGCAGGCACATCTCCTGGAAGGAGGTGCTCGCCGGTGAGAAGGCCTTCAAGGAGACCGGAGAATGGCTGCCCGAGGAGACGGTAGAAGCGTTCCGGGATCACCTGATCGGCATCAAGGGCCCGCTCACGACACCAGTGGGCGGCGGCTTCCGGTCGCTCAACGTGGCGCTGCGCCAGTTGCTCGACCTTTATGTGTGTTTGCGGCCGGTGCGTTGGTTCGCCGGTGTGCCGTCGCCGGTCGTCCACCCCGAGAAGGTCGACATGGTGATCTTCCGGGAGAACACCGAGGACGTGTATGCCGGCCTCGAGCTGCAGGAGGGCACCGAGGAGGCCCGGAAGCTCATCGCCTTTGTTCAGGAGGAGTTCGGGTGGACGGTACGGGCCGACTCGGGAATCGGCATCAAGCCGATATCGGAGACCGGATCGAAGCGCCTCGTGCGCGCCGCGCTGCAGTACGCCGTGCGGCGCCACCGCCGGAGTGTCACGCTCATGCACAAGGGGAACATCCAGAAGTTCACCGAGGGTGCGTTCCGCACCTGGGGCTATGAGGTCGCACGTGACGAGTTCTCCGACGTATCGGTCAGCTGGGAGGACTGCGGCGGCCAACCGGGCGACAAGATCCTGGTGAAGGACGCGATAGCCGACATCACCTTTCAGCAAGTTCTCACCCGGCCCGATGAGTTCGACGTGATCGCGGCCACGAACCTGAACGGTGACTACCTGTCCGATGCGCTGGCAGCCCAAGTCGGGGGCATCGGGATCGCTCCCGGCGGCAACATCAACTACGTGACCGGGCATGGCGTCTTCGAGGCGACCCACGGCACCGC
>PMZN01000120.1 GCA_003170375.1 Acidimicrobiaceae bacterium
GATGCCGGCATCGTCGGGGTCGGCGGCGTGAGTGACGGGCAAGGAGCCGTGCGAATGCTGCTAGCAGGGGCGGATGCGGTCCAGGTCGGGACGGCGACGCTCGCCGATCCGCGGGCCGTGCTCCGAGTACAGGCCGAGCTCGCGGCGTGGTGTGCCCGGCACCGGGTGGGCGCAATTCGCGAGCTCGTCGGGGCTGCGAACGACAAACTGAGACGAGGCGAGCCGTGATGGTGCCGGACGAGGTTCCACCGACGGTGCGGGACCGGCTTGTGCTCGCGCTCGACGTCGCAAGCCTCGACGAGGCGCTCGAGCTCGCCACTCGACTGCGGCCGTGGTTCTCGGTCGCCAAGGTCGGCTTGGAGCTCTTCTCGGCCGAGGGCCCGCTGGCGGTCGACGCGCTCTTGGACGAGGNNCTTCCGGGTGTTCGTGGACCTGAAGCTTCACGACATCCCGACGACCGTGGGACGCGCCGCTCGGAGGATCGGGTCTCTCGGCGCGTCCTACCTGACGGTGCACGCGGCAGGTGGCGAAGAGATGTTGAGGACGGCGGTGGAGGGGTTCGAGGAGGGATGGGCCGAAGCGGTGGCGACGGGCCATCCCGAACCGGCCGAGGGGTCCGCAGGGGTACTAGCGGTGACGGTGCTGACGAGCGACCCGGATGCCGGCGCCGAGCTCGTCGGCACGCGGGCGAGCCTCGCCGCGGAGAGCGGCTGTCTCGGAGTGGTCTGCGCGGCGGCGGATCTCCCCGTCGTCGGTTCGCGGGCACCCGGACTGTTGACGGTCGTCCCCGGGATCCGCCTCGCTGAATCGTCACAGGATGACCAGGCTCGGGTTGCGGGGCCCTTTGCCGCTGTGAGAGCAGGGGCCGGCCTGCTCGTGGTCGGCAGGACCGTGACTTCCTCGGACGCCCCGGAGCTGGCGGCTGAACGGCTCTCGGCCGAGGTCATGGCCGCTCTCGTTGCCGGGCAAGGCCCCGCGAGCAGTTAATCGGCAGAAGAACAGAGCATTCTTGTACCTATGTTACAGGTGGGCTACGGTGATCTTGACGGATTCTCGCCCAAGGTGCGATAGCCCGCTTTTTCAACCATCGAACTAGCTAATGGCGCAGTCGAGTCAAGGAGGTCCGGCACGATCATGAGAACGAAGCGGAAACTGAGCAAGTTCGCGGTTGTGGGAACGGCGGTGACTTCTGCCGTGTTCGTGCTCGCTATAGGTGCCACAAGTTTCGCGAGCTCCTCCAAGACCAGCCCGAATTCGGCGACACTCACGAAGGCGCCCGCCATCAAGATGGGTGGGACGGCAATGTGGGCGTTGCCTCCCTCGGTGACTCCGAACTGGATTTTCCCGTTCGCGAGCCTCTCCTATTTCTCCACCTACAACCTCACAGACTTCCAGTACCTCATGTACCGGCCGCTGTACTGGTTCGGTCAGATCTCGAGCTCCAACCCGACCTTCGACGAGCAGCTTTCGCTCGCAGCCGCTCCGGTGTACTCAGACGGCGGCAAGACGATCTCCATCAGTCTGAAGGGCTGGAAGTTCTCGAACGGCCAGGTCGTCGACGCCCAGAGCGTGCTCTTCTGGCTGAACATGATGAAGGACGAAGGCCCGACCGAATGGGCCGGCTACGCGCCGGGTTTGTGGCCGGACAACCTCGTTAGCTGGTCGGCGCCGAGCCTGACGTCTCTGTCGGTCACCCTGCACATGAACGCCGCCTACGCGACCCAGTGGATGCTCTACAACCAGCTGTCCGAGATCACGGCGATGCCAGAGGCGTGGGACGTCACTTCCCTTACTGGCGCCCCGGGCAGCGGTGGTTGCGGCAAGCTCGTCTACACCAAGGCTGTCGCGGCCGCGTGCACGAAGGTGTGGACCTTCGACACCGACAACAACGGCAAGAGCAAGAGCCCGCACATGGCCGGTGACCTCGCGACCTACGCCACCAACCCCTTGTGGAAGGTCGGCGACGGCCCTTGGACGCTGTCGGCGTTCAACTCCAGCAACGGCGAGGCGACATTCGTGCCGAACCCGGCGTACTCCGGACCGCAAAAGCCGTACCTCTCGAAGTTCATCGAGGTTCCCTTCTTGAGCGACACGTCCGAGTTCGCGGCGCTCGCAGCAGGTGGTTCGAGTGGACTCCAGGAGGGCTACGCGCCAGCCCAGAACATCCCGCTCAACAACGGGCCGGTCGGCAGCACCGGCGCAAACGCCCCTCAGCTTTCCTCGAACTACAACCTGGTGCCCACTTATATCTGGGGCATCAACTACTTCCCGGAGAACTTCAACTCGATCGGCGACAACGGCGCTGCCGGGGCCATCTTCCGGCAGCTCTACTTCCGCCAGGCGCTCCAGGAAGGTGTCGACCAGACCGGGATCATCCGGGCTGTGGACAAGGGCTACGGAATACCGACCTATGGTCCGGTGCCGGTGTACCCGAAGAACTCCTTCATTTCGGCCCAAGAGTCGCACAACCTGTACCCGTACAGCATCTCGGCGGGGAAAAAGCTGCTGTCGAGTCACGGTTGGACGATCCACTCTGGTGGCACGGACACCTGCGCCAGTCCCGGGACGGGCCCGAGCGATTGTGGGGCTGGTATCCCCAAGGGTGCCCCGCTGTCGTTCACGGAGCCCTACGCGAGCGGCGCCGCGGCGATCACCGAGACGGTAGACGCGGAGACTTCCGCGTGGTCCCAAATGGGGATCAACATCACGTCGAAGGCTGAGCCCTTCGACACTGTCATCGGCTCGGCGACGCCCTGCCCGTCGGCAACGGTGGCGAAGTCAGCGTGCACCTGGGAAATGGCGAACTGGGGCGGCGGCTGGGAATACTCACCCGACTACCTGCCGACCGGTGAAGAGATCTTCGCCACTGGTGCCGGCTCGAACTCAGGGAGCTACAACGACGCGACGAACAACAGCCTGATCAGGCTCACCAACACCTCGAGCAAGCCGGCCTACTTCACGCAGTTCGAGAACTACCTGCAGAAGGAGCTTCCGGTCGTCTGGCAACCGGAGCCCGCTTATCAGCTGGTCGAGATCTCGAAGGCGATTCATGGGATCACCCCCGTCAACGCCCTCGAGAACCTGACGCCGGAGTACTGGCACTACTAAACCGAGAGGGACGCTTGCACGCCGGCCCGGTCACGTTGTGTGACCGGGCCGGCGCCCGTCCGTAGGGCGCCTATTTCTGCGCATTCGGTGGCTTCACGAGTTTGAGCGCGCACCGGGGTAGCATTGTGCAAATGTCCTGTTGTGGCGGGGCCAATGGAGATGGTGGTACTTCGGAGTCTGTATCGGATTCAGGAGAAGAGGGCACGGCTTAAGTGATCAGCTACGTCATCCGCCGCTTGTTCCAGGCGGTCGTGGTCATCTTCGGAGTGATCCTGATCGTCTTCCTTCTGTTCCATCTCGAGCCGACGGTCGTCATCGCGAAGGCAATAGTCGGACCTCGAGCATCGCCGGTGCAGGTGCAGGCAGTCATCCAGTCGCTCGGCCTTGACAAGCCCCTCTACTACCAGGTGTGGCGGCTCATAGACAACTATGTCCACCTCGATTTCGGCACCTCGTACCAGTTCAATACACCGGTGCGGGTCCTCATCGCCCAAGCGCTGCCGAAGACGCTGCTATTGGTCGGAACCTCCACGATCGTGGCGCTCTTGATCGCGATCCCCCTCGGCGTTTTTCAGACGGTCCGGCGGAACAAGCCATCCGACTATGCACTCACGAGCATGGCGTTCATCTTCTACGCCACGCCGCCGTTCGTCCTCGGTCCGTTGCTCGTCTTGTTCTTCGCCGTTGACAACCACATCTTCAGTCCGTACGTCCCGCCGGGCTACACGCTTGGCCAGGTGGCCCTGGACTGGCGAGCGATGGTGCTTCCCGTCTTCACGCTCGCAGCCGTGACGATCGCTGCATTCAGTCGGTACATGCGATCGTCGATGATGGACGCCATGACCCAGGACTACGTGCGCACCGCGCGCGCGAAAGGCGCCAGCCAGAGCCGTGTCCTGTTCCGCCACGCCTTCCGAAATGCCCTCATCCCGATCGTCACCCTGGTTGGCCTGTCGATACCCGGGATCGTCTCGGGCGCCGTCATCACCGAGACCGTCTTCAACTACCCGGGCATGGGCTTTCTTACTGTGAGAGCCGCCGAGGTGTTCGATCTGGGGACGGTGGTCGGCACCACGGTCGTCGCGACCGTCGCCACCGTCACCGGATCGTTGCTTGCCGACATCCTCTATGCAGTCATCGACCCGAGGATCCGCTATGGGCGCCGGTGACATGGCCGGTCAGGACACCGGCGATCTGTTGTCAGGGACCTCGAGAGCAGTTATCGTCCCGCCCGGCGAGTTCGTTGGTGTCGGCCCCCAGACGACATTCGATGATGGCGACGGCACAGGCGGAACCAGCGCACCGTCCGGCGGCGAAGCGGCCTCGACCGGTAGCCTCGGACGCCTGGTCTTGCGCGTCTTCCTCGAGAACAGGCTCGCCATCGTCGGGGTCGTGATCCTGGTTCTCATGACCGGCTTCTGTTTCCTGGGCCCGCTCTTCTATCACACGAACCAGCGGTACACGAACCTGAGTACCTTCACCCTGCCTCCCAGTGCTCAGTACCCGCTCGGCACCGACTCGAACGGTTTCGACGTCCTGGGCCGGTTGATGAAGGGGGGGCGGTCCTCGCTCGAGGTAGGCCTCGCAGCCGCGCTCGTTGCGACGATGATCGGAGTCGTCTGGGGCGCCGTTGCAGGCTTCTTCGGAGGTGTCGTCGACGCGTTGATGATGCGGTTCGTCGACATCCTCCTCTCAATTCCTACCCTGCTGCTCCTCATCGTGCTGTCGGTGCTGTTCACCCCGTCGAAGTACGTGTTGATCTTCGTCATCGCCTCGGTTGCCTGGCTGTACCCGGCACGGCTCGTGCGAGGCGAGACATTGACGCTGCGTACCCGCGAGTACGTGCAAGCCGTGCGCGTCATGGGCGGCAACGGCAGGCGCATCGTGTACCGCCACATCATCC
>PMZN01000132.1 GCA_003170375.1 Acidimicrobiaceae bacterium
GCACCCACGGGAGCTGCCAGGAGCTCTCGGGATACGGGGTCGTGAAGACCTCGAGACATCCGGTGGCGTTGACGGCCACGAGCTTGCCGTCGGTCGCCCGCATGGCGGCGTCGAGCACATAGCGGGCGCCGAGCGCTTCACCGCATCCCTGGCAGGCGCGGTGGCCCGAAGTGATCGTGTTGTTGCGCGACACGTCGGACTGCACGGTGCGCTGGTCAGCATCGAGCAGGCGGTTGCCCACCGCAAAGCTGCCTACTTGGTAGAACTTCACCTTCTGGGTCGCCGTCATCTGTCCTTCCTCACGGCTCTCATACGGATCCGGACGCGACAGCTCTGAGGTCGCGCAGGACATTCTCGGCGCTCGGTCCCGAGCGCCGGTCGCCGGCCATGCGGGCAAGCTCACGCTCGACGACACTTCGGTCGAGGTCGACGAATCTCAGCGCCTCGAGGCTGTCGGCCATGGCGTCCTCGATCACCGCCGCGATCGAGGCTTCCGGGACAGCCCGGCCTCCGAGGCCGGCGACCACGGTGGAGATGCGCGCCTTGGCATCGGCGATCGCCAGCGCCACATCGGTCGACAGGACGCCGCCGAAGCCGATTGAGAACGCCCGCTCGATGACCACTACCCGCCGAGCATCTCCGATGGCCTCGTGGAGCGCTTCCAGCGGGAACGGGCGGAACGAGGTGATCCCGACGACTCCGACCTTCGTGCCGCGTTCGCGCATTTCGTCCGCGACGTCCTTGATGGTGCCGAGGATCGACCCGAGCGCCACTACGACGACGTCGGCATCCTCGACCCGATAAGAGTTGACCAGGCCGCCCGAACGCCGGCCGAAGGCCTGGGCGAACTCGTCGGCCACCTCGCGGATACGCCCGATTGCCTGGAGCTGCTTGGCATGGGCGAGGAAACGGACCTCGGTGAACGCCTCTGGCCCCACCAGGGCACCGATTGTGACCGGATCGGCCGGATCGAGGACTTGACGAGGCTCGAAGGGTGGCAGGAACGCGTCGACCTGCTCCTGGGTCGGGACGTCGATGCGCTCGGTCGCGTGGGTGAGCACGAACCCGTCCATGTTCACCATGACGGGCAGCGACAGGTCCTCGGCGAGGCGGAACGCCTGGATGTGCAGGTCGGTGGCTTCCTGGTTGGACTCGGCGAAGAGCATCACCCACCCCGCGTCCCGTACGGCCATCGCGTCGCTGTGGTCGTTCCAGATGTTGATGGGTGCCCCGATCGCCCGGTTGGCAAGGGTCATCACGACCGGAAGGCCGAGGCCGCCGGCGTTGTAGACCGCCTCGATCATGAACAACAGGCCCTGGCTGGAAGTCGCCGTGTAGGCCCGCGATCCGGCCGCCGAGGCACCGATCGCCACCGACATCGCAGCGAACTCCGACTCGACATTGATGAACTCGCAGCCGGCGAGCTCGCCGGACTTGACCATCTCTCCTACGCCCTCGACGATGTGGGTCTGCGGGGTGATCGGATAGGCGCACACGACCTGGGGACGGCAGGCCGCCACGGCCATGGCGACGGCTCGGGAACCCTCAAGCTGGCGTAGCAAGACTCGCCACCTCCTCTTGCTGTTCGGCGACGATTCTGTAGGCCGCTGCGGCCGCCGCCGCGTTGCCGTCTGCGAGCGGCCCGGTGAAACGCTCCTTGATCGCGCCAACGACGGCGTCGAGAGATACCACGCCGCTCAGCGCCGCCAAGCCGCCGAGGAGCACGGCGTTCGGCACAGGCCGACCGAGGTGCTCCAAGGCGAGCTGTGTGGCGGGAACAATCGCCAGGCGGTCCCTGCGCATACCCTCGGCGAGCTCGCCGAGGCCCAGCTCGTCGAGACTGTGAGTCGTGTTGATGAGGAGATAGCCGTCTGCGCCGAGGCCGGCGAAGAGGTCGACCTGGTGCAGGAGTGTCGCATCCTGTACGACCACTGCGTCAGGGGCTGCGATCGGCGAGTGGGTACGGATCTCCGTATCGCTGATGCGGCAAAATGCCACCACCGGGGCACCGGCGCGTTCTGAGCCGAAGCTCGGGAACGCCTGGGCGTGGCGGCCCTCCACGAATGCCGCTACCGAAAGCATCTCCGCCGCGGTAACCACTCCTTGGCCGCCCCGGCCATGGAAGCGGACCTGGAAGAGCGCCGGACCCTTCCGCGGTCTTGCTTCGTTCTCGAGCCCGTCGATGTCGACCCGGACCACGTTCACTCTCCTTCAGGCATGAGGCCTCCCTGTGCAGGGACGCGGGCATCCCTTTGCAGGGACACAGACCATGATGAACGGTATCGCCCGCGCGTCGGCAGGGTCAAAAGGACAGTTCGCCTGCCTTATTTCTCCTGTATTCGCCGGCCTGCGGTCATCGGGTGCCCTAGTGATGCCGCCGTGGACCTCACAAGGACGGAGAGCCCCGGCCATCCCGCGAGGTGCCGGCCGATGCCACACTGGGAGTGATGACGAATCGAACAGCCGCGCCGGAAGCACTCGCCGAAAGGCGTGCTCGCCGGGCCATGTCTTTCGATCGGGTGCCCCGCTTGGTCTTCTGGGAGACGACCAAGGCCTGCCCGCTGGCGTGCGTGCACTGCCGGGCGGTCGCGCAACGCGAGCCCGCACCGGACGAGCTCACCACCGAGGAGGGAAAAGCGATCATCGACGAGCTCGCCGGCGCCGGCCGGCCGGCACCGGTCCTGATCCTGACCGGCGGTGACTGCCTGCAACGCCCCGACCTCGACGTGCTCACCGCGTACGCGCAGAGCTCGGGCGTGCCGGTCGCCATCTCGCCCTCGGTCTCCCCCAGCCTGAACGCCGCCACGCTCGCGATGCTGTACGCCAACGGGGTGCGGACCGCGTCGCTCAGTCTGGACGGGGCAGCCGCCGAGACCCACGAGCAGGTTCGACAGATCCCCGGTCACTTCGACGAGACGATCCGTGCGATCGGTCTGCTCAAGGAGCACGGCCTGTCGGTGCAGGTCAATTCAGCTGTCATGGCGCAGAACGTCCGGGAGCTCGCGGACTTGGCGGCATTGCTGGTTCGCCACGAGGTGAGGACCTGGGAGGTGTTCTTCCTCATCGGTGTGGGACGCGGGCACGAGATCGCCGAGATCGAGAACGACGAGTACGAGGACGTCTGTCACTTCCTCGTCGACGCCGCCCAGTACGGGATGACGGTGCGGACGGTGGAGGCGCCCTTCTTCCGCCGGGTCCGCGACTGGCGGTCCAAGCAGAGAGACCCGAGCCTCGACCCGGCGGTCGAGTTCGGGCTGGGACCGCTCTACCGCGAGCTGCGTGCGCGCCTGCGCGAACTGATGGGTGAGCCGACCTCCCCGGTGCTGGCACCGACGGCTGCGACTCGTGATGGCAAGGGAATCGTGTTCGTGGCCCACGACGGTCGTGTGTACCCGGCCGGTTTCCTGCCTCTTTCGCTCGGATCGGTGCGCGACAAGGGCGTGCTCGAGATCTACCGGGACGATCCGGTGTTGAAGGCGATCCGGAACGCCGAGTTCCCTGGCCGCTGTGGGCGGTGCGAGTACGCCGACGAGTGCGGTGGGTCGAGGGCGCGGGCCTACGCGGTCACCGGGGACCCACTCGCCGACGACCCAGCTTGCCGTTACCTTCCCTCGTAGGCGACACTCGCGAAGTCGTCGCGCGCGCTGAGCGACTGGTCCGAATCGAAGGAGAGCCGAAGATGGGCGTAACTGTTTCAGGTGTCAAAGCCGTGGAAATTCTCGACTCCCGAGGTAACCCGACCCTGGCGGTCACGGTGACGCTCGGCGACGGCACCATCGCGCGCGCAGGCGTACCGTCCGGTGCATCGACCGGCTCGCGGGAGGCGGTCGAGCTCCGGGACGGCGACCCGGCTCGCTTCGGAGGTAAAGGCGTTCTCGGAGCCGTTGGGGCTGTCAACGGCGAGATCGCCGAGGCGATCAGTGG
>PMZN01000044.1:0-3903 GCA_003170375.1 Acidimicrobiaceae bacterium
AAAATCGGGTGGAGGTGGCGGGAGTCGAACCCGCGTCCCCCGGTATCTTGATGGGACTTCTCCGAGCGCATCCGGCGGAGGTGTCTCGGGTCCCGCCACGCCACCGGCGCCGGTGCGGGACCCCAGCCGACTGAGATGTCCCTGACTGCTCGCCGGCGGCGCCGTTCAGGTAAGCCCTGCAAGATGACGCCTGGGACCGGTCCGCAGGACTAGGACCGGGCAGACGTTGCTGCTAGTTAGGCAGCAAGCGCGAGCTGAGGCTCGGCGTTTGTGTTGTTTTCCGGCTCTTTAACGTGGTTCCGGAGACCACGGCTCGCTTCTCCCAACTCGACGACCGAAGTCGAAGCCTGTCACCCCCTTGGTGATATTTGTTCCTGTTAGGAGGATACCGCTTCGGCCGTCGCCTCAGCGCCGCCGCTCGTGCTCCCGGATCACGCGCTGGGCCTCTCGGTTCGCGTCCCGTTCGGCGATGGCGTGTCGCTTGTCGTAGAGCCGGCGCCCACGCGCGAGCGCGAGCTCGACCTTGGCGAGGCCGTCCTTGAAGTAAATGCTGAGTGGCACGAGCGTGAGCGCCTTTTGGGCGACGCGACCGGAGAGCTCGTCGATCTGTTGGCGGTGCAGCAACAGTTTGCGGGCCCTGACCGGTTCGAAACGACCGTACCCGGACGCGTACTCGTACGGCGCGAGGTGTGCCCCGAGGAGCCACAGCTCGCCGTCGTCGATCCTGGCGTACGCGTCCTGCAGCGACGCTTGTCCCAATCGAAGCGACTTGACCTCTGCACCTTTGAGAGCGATCCCGCACTCATACACCTCGAGGATGTCGTAGTCGTGCCGAGCGCGCCGGTTGCGTGCCACGCTGCGGATCACCGGCTCGTGCTGGTCACCCAATGCCGTGGACTTGCCCGGGATGCGCTGAGTCCCGGCGGGCTTTCTCGTGGCCATCGCCGGAGACGCTACCGTGCGGCCCTGATGAGCGATTCCAAACCGGCCCCGTCGGCGCCAGCAGCGCCAGCACAGCTGGCGCCGGGCACGGCGGGCCTGCAGCTAGCGCGCTCTCACCTCGACGAGATGATTGCGCACTGCTTGCGTGCTTATCCGGAGGAAGGCTGCGGGCTCCTCTCCGGGGACCCGGCTACGGGCACAGTCACTGCCGTGCACCCCACGGTGAACCTGGCGGCTTCGGCCCGGGTCTACGAAGTCGACCCGGGCGAGCATCTTCGAATCGACCGGGCGGCCGAGGCCGATGGTCGGGCGGTGATCGGCGTCTTCCACTCGCATACCCACACCGATCCGTACCCGTCGCCGACTGACGTTGCTCAGGCGCCTGACCCCTCCTGGCACTACGTGGTCGTTTCAGTGCGCCACGAAGTGGCCTCGGTTCGTTCCTACCGGATCGTCGACGGCCTGATAACCGAGGAGGCGATCGAGGCCGTCGGGACCTGACTGCAGCAGGCAACTGTCGTGCTTCCTGGTACGCGGGCACTCGGACTTCTCCTGATCCTGGCCGCGCGGCCCCTGGCCGGGTACCCTGCCGGGATGACCGACCCGCAACGTGATGCCCTAGAGCTCGCACGCCACGACGGTCGGGCCCTCGACGAGCTCCGCCCGGGATTCTTCGTCCGGGACTTCACCGAGTTCGCGGCCGGCTCGGTGCTTGCGGTTTCGGGCCGCACAAAGGTCCTGTGCACGGCCTCGCTCGACGAGGACGTCCCGAGATGGATGCGCGGGACCCACCGAGGCTGGGTGACAGCGGAGTACTCCCTGCTCCCTGGCTCATCGCCCGAGCGGGTGAGCAGGGAGGCGACGAGAGGGCGCCAGTCCGGCCGGACCCAGGAGATTCAGCGGCTGATCGGCAGGGCATTGCGCAGCATCATTGATCTCGGGGCGCTCGGCGAGCGCCAGATCCTGATCGACTGCGACGTGCTGCAGGCAGACGGGGGGACGCGAACGGCCGCGATATCGGGCGCCTACGTTGCGCTTCACGACGCCTGCTCACGTCTTTGCTTCTCGGGAGCGATCGCTGGACATCCTGTGCGTGAGGCGTGCGCGGGCGTCTCGGTCGGCATCGTCGACGCGGTATGCATGCTCGACCTCGATTACGCCGAAGACTCCGCTGCCGAGGTCGACATGAACGTCGTGATGACGTCCTCGGGACGCTTCGTCGAGGTGCAGGGAACGGCCGAGGGGCTGCCGTTCGCCCGCACCGAGCTTGACGAGATGCTCGCCCTCGCCGAGCTCGGCATCAACCAGATCCTCGAAGCTCAGGCCGAAGTGCTGGCAACGCCCCCACCGAACCGCACCCCCGCCGCCACGGCCTGACGCCGCAGCCGAGCGAAGCTAGGAAGGATGGAGTCGGCATGCGGTTGGTGCTTGCTACAGCGAATCCCGACAAAGCCGCGGAATTAGGGGCCATTCTGGACGAGGAGCTCGATGATCTGGTCGAGCTCGTTGCTCGTCCGCAGGGCGTCGGCGCGGTCGAAGAGACGGGGGAGAGCCTCGAGGACAACGCCCGTCTCAAGGCCGTCGCACTCGTCGCAGCAACCGGAGAGGCCGCCGTCGCCGATGACACCGGTCTCGAGGTGACGGCGCTCGGCGGGGCTCCCGGCACGTGGTCGGCCCGCTTTGCCGGGGCGGACGCCACCTACGCCGACAACGTCGCCAAGTTGCTCGCCGTTCTCGAGGGCGAGATCGACCGGCGGGCGCGCTTTTGTACCGTCGTGGTCTGTCGCTTTCCCGACGGCACCGAGATCATCGGCGAGGGTGTCGTCGAAGGGGAGATCGTGCCGGCCCCGCGCGGTGTAGGGGGCTTTGGTTACGACTCGGTGTTCGCGCCGGAGGGCGGAGGCGGGCGCACGTTTGCGGAGATGAGTCCAGCCGAGAAACACGAGCTTTCACACCGGGGTCGCGCGCTCCGCTCCTTCGCGGCGTTCCTCAAGCAAAGCACCCCAGCCGCGCCGACTTCCTCGTCGCGGCTACCAACCTCGTAAGTCGACGGGCCACGTCTCGAGGACATCGTCGCCGGAAACAAGGTGAACCTGCTCGTGATAGGCCATCGTCGGATCCACGTGAGCGGGCACGAGGCGGAGCCTGTCGGCGACGCTCCGCGGCGGGTCGAAGGTCACGTGCTCGTCCGAACAGAACCAGACCTTGGCTCCCTCCGCTTCCGGATTGCCGTGATCCATGCCGAACGCCTTGAGGCCGGCATCTGCCACTGACCATTGTGCGCGGCTGGAGATCACGGTGGCGTCCACGAAGAGCGCCTGGCGAAACGGGAGGCCGAGGCGGCCGGCGTCGATCACGAGTGCGGGAGTCGCGAGCGCATCAATCTTCACTTACCCAGGCTACGCAGAAGGAGAGATACGCTTGGCCAATGGCAGCGGTCGCGGGCAAGGACGACAACGTGGATGAGGTAGTCGACCACGTGCTTGCCACACGGGAGCGGGTCCTCGTCGAGCGAGACGGCGCGCCAGCCGCTGTCATCATCTCAGCTCGTGAGTTGGAAGGGCTCGAGTACACGATCGATCTCTTGTCCGAGCCGAAGACAGTGCGCCGCATCCTCGAGGCAGAGGCCGCGCTTCAGAGTGGGAACCTCTACATGGGCGAGGAGTTGGCGGCGCTCGACCCAGATGCCCGCTTCGTGGTGCGCGCCGTGACCGGAGGGGCGTCGCTCGCGGCGGCGCGATCGAGTGCCGATACCCGGTGGGGCCTTGTCGGGAGCGAACCGGCGCGCAAGGCGCTGGATGAGCTCCAGTTCCATGTCGCGGATGAAGCCCGGCGTTTCATTTTCGGCCAGCTGCTCATCGACCCGATCGGGTCAGGCGTAGAGCTTCACGGCTTCCTGGCTCGGCGTCTGGCGGCCAGGGTCGAGACAGCGCTCGTCATCTACCGTCTCGACAGCGTGAA
>PMZN01000044.1:3909-5839 GCA_003170375.1 Acidimicrobiaceae bacterium
GCAAGTGAGGGCCGGCCCTGTCTGACAGGCAGCCTGACCTATACCGGTTCGAGCGCGTCGCCGAGGGTCCCGAGCGGTGGTGCGCCGAGCTCGAGCATTGACTCGTGGAACCGTCTGAGACTGAAGCGCGGGCCCCAGCGCGCGATCGCCTCGTCGCGAAGCGCCAGGATCTCGAGCTTGCCCCACGTGTAGCGGCCGTATGTCGGGTCGAACGTGGCCCGGCTGGCTTCGGACTGAGCCGCAGGCGCCTCCAGGAAAGCATCTTCGCGGAACCGCGCCGCCGCGTCATGCACTGTCATGGTCCCGCGGTGGATCCCGAGTGCCGAAGCGAGACGCGTCACACGCACGAGAGCCGCGACCCAGACTCCGATCGCAAAGCGCGGATCGTCGTGGCGGAAGCCCTCCTCCACCAACAATTCCTCCGCGTAGTGAGCCCAGCCCTCGACGAAGCCAAGGGAGGACAGCGACCGGCGGACGTCCCCGCGGGCGGCGAGCCGGATCATCCGTCCGTGGGCGAAGTGCCCCGGCGTCACCTCGTGTGCGGTGATGGCGGGCAGCGTCGTAGCACTGAAGAGCGACCGCCACCGCTCCTTGGTCTCGTGGTCCCAGGAAGGGTCGGGTGGGTTCACATGGAAGCACGCGGGCGCTTCGGGCTCATACGCGCCGGTCCACGACATCATCGCGATCGCGTACCGCCTCGATGGTGGGGCCGGGCCGACACGACAGGTGCCTCCGAGCTCGGGGAGAAGGCCGCGCTCGGTGGTGAAGGTTCTCAGCTCTTCGACCAGGAGGCGGGCGGCGGCGTATATGCCCTCGTCGTCGGGATGGTCACACAGGAGCTCCCGGACGACCTCCGCAGGAGAAAGACCTGGTCTCAGGCGATCGCAGTCGTGAACGAGGCGGTCGATGAGCCGGGCCCTTTCTGCGTCCGCGACCTCCTCGAGCCGGCCGAGATCCACGGTCATCGCCTCGGGATCGCCGAGCAGCCGGGCTAGCTTCTGCGGGCCGAGGCTCGCATCGGGCGAACCGCTCGCTGCCGCGTTCTCCAGATGAGCGATCAGCTTTTCGAGACAGGCCCGGCCGCGGTCGCGTGTCGCAAGATCGGCAGCCACAAACTCGAGGCCTTCGCCGAGGCCGCGCACCGCAGGCAGCAGAGCGGCTGCCACCGGCGCAGGTATCGAGTCGAGCGACTCGATGGCACCGGCGATGGCGTCTGGCCACCCGTGCAGGTGAGCTGCCTTTGCGGCCGCACGCTCGTCTGCGGACGCGTACTCTCGGTCGTAGCAAGCGAGGTCAAGATTCAGCAGGTGGACCAAGGGGTTCCATCTGTGGATCTCGACCACGGAGAACGCGGCACGCGCTCCCGCCTCCGCAGCGGACAGGTGCGCCTCGTCATGCGCATCTGGCTCGAGAGCACCGCGTCCGAGCGATGCGAGGAGAGCCTCTACTCCAGCTGGCGAGAGGTCTTGGACCTGGCCGTCGAACTCGTGCAGCCCCGCGAGCTCGCGGGTTTCGGGCATGTGGAGCTCCCAGATCGCACGAAGCCGGTCGGAGACCATAGGGCGAACGTAGCGGGAATCGGCGCCGCGATCGCCCGGTAGCCTGACGAGCCTGTTACATCCTTCCGGCATCATCTCTCCTGTGGTCCTTGACCGGCCGGCTGCCTCCCGGGGCGGACGGACGGCCCTGGCCGAGACCAGGATCAGGAGGAGGAGCGATGCCGACCGAGAGCGTGTCCATAAGCTGCGATGACTGTGTGCTGCATGGGACCTCGGCGTGCGATGACTGCGTCGTCACCTTCGTGCTGGGTCCTCCGGCCGCCAGCGGGATCGTGGTCGATGTCGCTGAGGCTCGTGCCGTCCGCATGCTCCAGCGAGCGGGCCTCGTTCCCGAGCTGCGCTTCCGTCGGCGCGTCGGGTGATCCGCGTAG
>PMZN01000044.1:5866-12840 GCA_003170375.1 Acidimicrobiaceae bacterium
AGGAGCTCACGGTTCTCACGAGCGCGCACAGCGGTGCCTCTGAGTTCGACCGGCGGCAGGGTTTTCGGATCGAGCGCTCGAGGTCGCCAGTATTGCTACCGACGCCCGGGCTCGCGCGGACCGTGCGGCAGCTGTCGCAAGCCACAGGCGGCGGGATCGTGCTACTGGATCCGGCCCTCCCACTCGGCCTGCTCGGCAACCGGCTGCAGGTGCCGTACGGTGTGGTGCTCCACGGCGCCGAGGTGGCCGTTCCGGGCCGGCTACCCGTCTCGCGCCAGCTCCTGCGGTCCGTGCTGTCCGGGGCATCGCTCGCAATTGCTGCGGGCGGTTATCCGGCCGCGGAGGCGGCGCGCGCTGCCGGGGCGCGCAAGCCGCGGTTCGTCATCGTGCCTCCCGGCGTCGACCACGAGCGTTTCCATCCGCTCGGATTCGACGAGCGGATGTCGGTGAGGCGACGGCTCGGTCTGCCCACCGAGGGCAGGCTCGTCGTGAGCGTGAGCCGGCTTGTTCCACGCAAGGGCATGGACGTGCTGATCGAGGCTGTCGGGCAGCTGAGCGCGGAGCGACCGGACCTGACACTCGCGATCGGCGGCTCGGGCCGGGACCGCAGACGTCTGGAGCTGGCGGCGAGACGTTGTAGCGCGCCGGTTCGCTTTCTCGGTCGGGTCGCCGACGACGATCTGCCGATGCTCGACGCCGCAGCGGACGTCTGGGCGATGTGCTGTCGTGACCGCTGGTTCGGTCTCGAGCAAGAGGGATTCGGGATCGTCTTTCTCGAAGCTGCCGCCGCTGGCGTCGCCCAGCTAGCGGGGCGAAGCGGTGGCTCGGACGAGGCCGTCGTCGACGGCAAGACGGGTCTCGTGGTCGACCGGCCGGGCGACGCGACCGCGGTTGCCGCCGCGCTGGCGAGGTTGCTGGACGATTCGGAGCTTCGAGAGCGCCTGGGCGCGGAGGCGCGGCGCAGGGCCGTTGCTGAATTCGACTACGACAAGCTGGCCAGGATGTTGCACCAGACCCTGGTAGAGATGGGTAGCTGACCGCGTCAGTTCGTGTTCTGATTGTTGGTGAGGGCTGGACCAGCGTGAGCGGTCGGCCAATGCTGGCTGAAGGCCCGAGGAGATGCGAGGCTGGAGTCCACTAGGGCAGAGAGGAGGACGTGTGGCCGATCAGACCATTGAGCGGATGGTCGTAGACGGCTCCCCAACGCGGTGCTTCGAGGTCGTGGCCGACATCGAGCGTTATCCGGAATGGGTCGCCGATCTGAAGGAGGTTCACGTCCACGAGCGCGATCAGCAGGGGCGGCCTTCTCTTGTCGCGTTTCGTGCCGCTGCTTTCGGGCGCAGTACGAGTTACACCCTTGCCTACGACTATTCGCAGGCGCCGACGGAGCTTCGCTGGGTCCAGCGGGAGGGTGATCTCACCAGCCGCCTCGACGGCATATACCGTTTCAAGTCCGCACCTGAAGGCGGGACCGAAGTCACCTACCAGCTTGCCGTCGAGCTACGGGTGCCATTGCCGGGCTTCATCAAGCGACGCGCCGAGGGCAACATCATCCACGCTGCGATCCGGGACTTGAAGGCGCGGGTCGAGTCGACGCCGTGAACCTCACGAGCCTGCGGCTCAGCGAGGCTTAATGGCGTGAAGGTCGGTATCACCCTCCCGACGTTCGAGCCGACCGCTGCTGCAGCGCTCGCGACCGCACGCGCCGCGGAGGGTGCTGGGATCGACGGTGTCTTCGTCTTCGATCATCTGTGGCGCGGCGCCAGGAGGTCGCGGCCTGCCCTGTCGATGTACCCGGTGCTGGCCGCTGTCGCGACAGGGACTCGGCGCATCCGGCTCGGATCGCTCGTGGCACGCGTAGGCTTCCTGCCAGACCGGCTGATAGCCGAGTCGTTTTTTTCGCTGCAGGAGCTGTGCGGGCATCGTCTAGTGGCGGCCCTCGGCATCGGGGACGCGAAGAGCGTTTCGGAGAACGAGGCATACGGGATCGTCTGGCCTGCGGTGGCGGATCGACGGGCGTCGCTGGCCTCCATCCTCGGCGAGCTCACTGCTCGCGGGATCGAGTGTTGGGTGGGAGCGACCGCTCCTGCGACGCTCGAGGTCGCACGCGCCGCCGGAGCGACAGTCAACCTGTGGGACGTGGACCTGGACCGGTTGGAAGCCGAAGTGGCTCGCGGGCCGGCGACATGGGCGGGCCCGTTTCCGGCCGAGGCGCGCCCCGCGGCTGACCAGCTGATGGGCTTGCGCGCCGCCGGGGCCACATGGGCGATCTGGGGCTGGCCGGGCTCGATCGATCTCGTCACCGAGACCCTGTGTCTGGCAGGGTTGCAAGACCGCAGAGACTAGGGACTAACGTCGGACGATGGAGCTGCGCAGGATTCAAGGACTTCCTCCGTACGTTTTCGCGGAGATCGACCAGCTGAAGTTGCAGGCGCGCCGCGCCGGTGACGATGTCATCGACCTCGGCTTCGGGAACCCTGATATTCCCTCGCCGGACGTCGCCGTCGAGAAGCTGGCCGAGGCCGTTCACAACCCCCGTAACCACCGCTACTCCGCGAGCCGTGGGATCCCCAAGCTCAGGCAGGCGATCGCGGATTTGTACCTACGGCGTTTCGGAGTGCAGCTGGACCCCGACCGNNGACACGGCGCTCGTTCCGTCGCCGTCGTACCCGATCCACCTGTACGCTCCGCTGTTTGCCGGCGCCGATGTCCGGATGGTGAGGCTGGAGGGGCTCGGCCACGACGAGGCGGACGCCGGCGAAACCTTCTTCGCCAATCTGGTCGAGGCGTGGGAGTCGGCGTGGCCCAAGCCCCGGGTCGCGATCCTCTCCTTTCCGCACAACCCGACGACGGCGTGCATCGACCTTGCGGCCATGACGAGGCTCGTCGAGTTCGCTCGCGAGCGTGGCGTGCTCCTGGTGCACGATTTCGCCTACTCCGACACGGCCTTCGACGGATACCGACCCCCCTCGATCCTCCAGGTCCCAGGCGCGTCCGAAGTCGCTGTTGAGCTGTACACCCTGACCAAGTCGTTCTCCATGGCGGGCTGGCGAGTGGCTTTCCTCGTTGGCAATGCAGAGATCGTGCAGGGTCTCACCAAGCTCAAGAGCTACCTCGACTATGGAACCTTCCAGCCGATCCAGATCGCAGCGATCGTTGCCATGAACGAGGCACCGGACTATCCGAAGTTCGTGAACGATATCTACCAGGGGCGCCGCGACGCCCTTTGCGAAGGGCTGGCGCGCGTCGGCTGGGACGTGCCCAAGCCCAAGGGCACGATGTTCGTGTGGGCGAAGATTCAAGGGACCGCTTACCAGGAGATGGGTTCACTCGGGTTCTCGAAGTTCCTCGTCACCGAAGCGAAGGTGGCGACTTCGCCAGGAAGTGGGTTTGGGCCTGGGGGTGAGGGCTACGTCAGATTCGCTCTCATCGAGAACGAACAACGGATAGCACAGGCTGTGCGAAACCTCCGTGGGGTCTTGAAGTTCTGATCGTGGGGGAGGCGTAGTGCACGTCATCTTTGAGTTCTTCTTGGGACCCGACCAGCCGGTATGGGTGAGCGACCTGTCAAACCTGACGGTGTTCGGGTTGTTTGTCTCAGCGGCTGGGGTCTACAAACGGTTCAACTGTTCAGAAAAGCGGTGCAGGCGCATCGGTCACCTGAAGGTGGAGGGCACGACCTTTCGAACGTGCCATCATCACACAACGCAAGAAGTGCACGAGCGTCTGTACAAGAGGCACTCCGAGCAGTACCCCGAGCAACATGAGTGGCTGAATCGGCCGGCCGCCGAGACGCGGCCAGCGAGCCAGTCGTGAACCTCGCCGTCACCCTCGCCGAGTCGGGCGGCAAGCCTGACGACTACGCCGACCTACTCGACGAGCTGCGGAGCCCCCCTACGGTGCCCAGAATGGCGTCAGATTCGCTCTCATCGAGAACGAACAACCGATAGCACAGGCTGTGCGAAACCACCGTGGAGTCCTGAAGCTCTGAGCTTCCCGCCCTGCTGCATTGCCAGGCGGGCAGCTGCCGTGCCCGGTTGCGTCAGGCTTGCGCCTTGCTGGGCGTGCCTCTCCCGTCGTCCTGAGGTGCCCAGGATGAGGCTGGGGCCGCGGATCATTGGAGTGGGCGGCCTCTAGCCCCATCGGGACAGGAGCTCGCGGTCGTTCGAGACCTACCAGAGCGTGTAGCCGCCGTCGACCACCAGGGTCTCTCCGGTCACGAAGCTGGCAGCGTCCGAGGCGAGAAACAGCACCGTGTTCGCGATCTCGTCGGTCGAGCCCATCCTCCCAAGAGGGGTGCCCCCGATCCAGTAGTCGCGGGCCATGTCGGACTCGACCAGGTGCTCGATGAGGTCGGTACGGGTGTAGCCGGGTGCCACAGCGTTCACCCGCACCCCATGCGGCGCCCACTCGGCAGCGAGAGACTTCGTCAGCATGATCACCCCCGCCTTGGCCACGTTGTAGGCCACCTGGGGCTGGGGGCGGTTGACGATGAGGCCTGACATCGAGGCGATGTTGACGATGGCGCCCGAGCCTGCCGCGATCATCGCGACACCGAAGACCTGGCTGCAGTAGAAGACTCCCGACAGGTTCACCTGCAGCATCCGGTCCCACTCCGCCACGCTCATCGTCTCGGCGGGGGCGTGATAGGCGATCCCAGCGTTGTTGACGAGGGTGTCGGTCGAACCCCAGCGTGCCTCGAGAGCCTTCGCGGCGGCGCACACCTGCTCGTAGGAGGAGACGTCACAGATCTCGGTCAGCACCTCGGCGCCGGTCACTTCGCTTCGCAGCTTCGCGGCCGCCGCCTCAACGCTTGTTTGCTCGAGATCGATGAGCGCCACAGCCGCGCCGGCTCTAGCCGCGGTCCTGGCAATGGCATAGCCGATGCCTCGGGCTCCGCCTGTGACCACGAGCTTGCGCCCCTCCAACCTGAAACCGTTGCCGTTGTCACTCACGATTCGTCCCTTTCCCTGTTCGTGGTTCCGTTGCGTTTGCTCGATCTGATCACAACTGAGGACGTCCGGCTGGCATCCAGGACGACCCCCGGCGTCATGGTGAAAGGACACGCCGCCCACCTCGTGGCGAGGAGAAGCGCTCAGCTCGAGAGGCGCCACGATTGTGCATCGTCTCCTGCACCCCGAACCACTAGGTCCCACGTCACGAGGTCGCGCAGCAGCGCGTCGACTTGGGCCGACAGTCCTGGCTCCAGATAACGATTTCTGTAGCCTTGATAAGATTTGACAACGTCGCAGACTTTCGTTTTGAGCCGATGGATTGGAGCGAGTTTCGATGCAAGACGCAAACTGGCTGGTGGATCCGTCACGGAGAGGAACGCTGACGGGAGTCGGGGCGGAGGTCACCGAGGTCGACAAGCAAGTCCTGCGCGCTCTCGGCGAAAGGCTTGCGACCATCGCCGCGCTGCCAGTGCACGCTGAAACGGCATCCCGGTGGCGTGCCATGAATGCGTTGAGGCATGTCAAGCCGATGGTCTGGATCGACGAGGTTCCGTGGCACGAGATGGACGTCGACGACGAGCTGCGCCTGCAGACGACAAGCGAGTGGAGCCGCTACCACGAGTGGGAGATGCGCAAGCTGATCTATCAGTGGGAGCACATGCCGGCGGACATGGTCGTGGAACCGGTGGTGTACTCCCCATTGGTGGTCCACAACACGGCCTTCGGCATTGCCGAAGACGTGGACATCGCCGTGACCGACGAGGCGAACACGGTGGTCTCGCGGCACTTCAAGATCCAGATACGTGACGAGGACGACCTGGAGAAGATCAAGGTCCCGGTCGTGACGCACGACGCTGTGGCCTCAGAACAGCACTACCAGCAGTTGCGCGAGATCCTGAGCGGGGTCATTGACGTCCACAAGCTCGGGGCGAACGGATTCTGCTTCTGGTTCGCGCCCTGGGACGAGATGATCAGGTGGTGGGGCGTCCAGGAGGCCCTGATGGACCTCTACGACCGCCCCGAGTTCGTCCACAAGGCCATAGACAAGCTCGTCAACGCCTACTGCAGCATGCTCGACCAGTTCGAAGAGCAGAACCTGCTGACCCTCAACAACACGTACTTTCGGATAGGTTCCGGCGGCCTCGGGTACACCGATGAGCTCCCGCAGCCCGATTACGATCCCGCCCACGTGCGGGCGAAGGACCTCTGGGGAAGCGGGGCGGCACAGATCTTCTCCGACGTGTCGCCGCGCATGCACTGGGAGTTCTCTCTGCAATACGAGCTCCGCTGGATGAGCCGGTTCGGCTTGACCTACTACGGCTGCTGTGACCCCTTGCACCGGAAGATGGGCATTCTCGAGAAAGTCCCCAACCTGCGCAAGGTCTCGATGAGCCCCTGGGTCAACCTCGACGAGGCCGTGGCCAACGTGGGCAACCGTTACGTGTTCTCCCACAAGCCGAATCCGGCCGTGTTCGCCGAGACCACCTGGAACCTCGACAAGGCCAGGCACGAGCTGGAAACAGTCCTCGACAAGGCGAAGGCGCACGGGTGCGTGGTCGAAGTGATCATGAAAGACATCAGCACGGTGCGCTACGAGCCTCAGCGGCTGTGGGAGTGGTCGAGGATGGCGACGGAACTGACCGAACAGTACGGTGACTGACGGTGTCCAAGGCGAGGTCCCCGCGCGAGGCGCGGACCGTCGCCGAAGTTCGCATGCTGGATGTCAACGACCCTCCGGGATCGCTGGTCCAGGAGTCGTGCGTGTCCGCATCGAATACCAAGAGAATGGAGCAGGAACGCCATGGCGTTACTCGAGGAGCTTCGTGAGGCAGTAGTGGACGGACGGGCAAAGGTCGCCGTCGCCAAGGTCGAAGAGGCACTGGCCGAAGGCATCGAAGCGGGGACCTTGCTGCGCGAGGGTCTCATCGCGGCCATGGCGCAGGTCGGCAAGCTCTACGAGGAAGGTGAGATCTTCGTGCCCGAGATGCTGGTGGCCGCCCGGGCCATGACAGCGGCGCT
>PMZN01000064.1:0-149 GCA_003170375.1 Acidimicrobiaceae bacterium
CCGATGATGCCCATTACGAGGCCGACCCCTGCGGCAAGTCCGAAAGCGGTCACGAGCGTCCGTCCCCAGCGGCGGCGAAGCTCGTTCCAGGCGTAGCCAAGCGAGAACACTTCTGACGCTCCTTTGCGCGCCGGGGGGTGGCGCCGGTT
>PMZN01000064.1:260-11370 GCA_003170375.1 Acidimicrobiaceae bacterium
TCGATCATGCGCGTCGCGCAGTACTTCGGGCCAAGGGTGCGCATTGACGCGCGTACCCGTTGCAGCCAAAGCTTCGGGATCCCACGATCGTCGCGCTCAAAGAACGACGGCCTCACCTCATTCTCGATCAAGGCGTAGAGAGTCGCGGCATCACGCTCGTCTTTTGCCGAATCGTCAGGGTCAACATCGCCATCGATCCCCCAGCCGTTCGACCCGTCGAAGCCCTCCATCCACCAGCCGTCGAGCACGCTCACATTGAGACAGCCGTTCAGAGCGGCCTTCATGCCGCTCGTGCCGCTCGCCTCGAGCGGGGGACGTGGCAGGTTGAGCCAGACGTCGCAGCCGGCGATCAGGGTGCCGGCGACGCTCAAGTCGTAGTCCTCTATGAAGACCACGCGATTGCCCACCCCGGGCGACCGCCTCAGCGCGAACATGCGCTGCGCGATCGCTTTTGCGGCGTCGTCGAGGGGATGGGCCTTGCCCGCAAAGACGAATTGTGCCGGTCGGTCATGATCGAGCAGGTCCAAGGCCCGTGGCGTATCGTGCAAGATCAAGTTGAGCCGCTTGTAGGTCGCGAGACGGCGAGCGAACCCGATGGTGAGGAATGAAGGGTCGAACGCTTCCGCTCCAGCCTGCACATAGTCGATGTCCTCGCCACGTGCGAGGCGGTCGACGACGACCTTCCGCCGTATAAGCGCGACCAGATCCCTTCTCTGCTCGCAACGGACCTCCCAAAGCTCCTCGTCCGGGATCGCGTCGACGCCGGCCCAAACTGCTGGGTCGGACGCGCGCCGTTCCCAGCCCTCGCCAAAGTGGCGGGTCAGCAACGCCCGCATCGGCGGGGCCATCCAGGTCGGCAGGTGCACCGCGTTCGTGACGTGACGAATCGGGACCTGGTCGATCGTCCCGTGCGGGAACATCTCGTGCCACATGCCGCGTGCGACCAGCTCATGGCGCGCGCTCACCGCGTTCGTCGAGCGGGCCGCACGGATCGCGAGCGGCGTCAGGCCACTGGCCTCGCCCGCATCGGCCGGGTGCACCCGGCCGAGCTCTACCAGCGACTCAGGGTCGAAATGCAATTCGTCGGCCAGCGACCCGAGGACCGCGAGAATCTCCTCGCGGTTATAGGTCTCGTTGCCGGCCTGCACGGGGGTGTGGGTGGTGAACACGAAGCGCTCGCGACCGCGTCCTATCGCCAACGCGAGGTCACCGACGTGGCGGTTCGAAAAGCCGGCCATCCGCGACGCGACAGCCAGGGCGGCCAGGGCGGCATGGCCCTCGTTGAGGTGGAACAGGGAGGGCGTGATCCCCATGGCGTCGAGTGCGCGAACCCCACCTACCCCAAGGAGGGCGTACTGCGCCAGGCGGATCGCCCGGTTGCCCTCGTACAGGCGTGAGCTGACCCAGCGCTGCAGGGGGGTGTTCTCCGCGATCTCTGCGTCAAGGAGGTAGACCGGCACGCGCCCGACGTCGGTTCGCCACACGTGGGCGGCAAGAAGTCCGTCCCAGACCGGGACCCTGACCGTGAGTGGCGAACCGTCGGAGTCGGTGACGCGCACCGCGGGCAACATCTCGGGATCGGCTTCGATCCAGTACTCCTGTTGCCATCCTGTCCGGTCCATGCGCTGGTGCAAGTAGCCCCGGCGATAGAGCAGGCCGACCCCGACAAGCGGCAGCGCCTGGTCCGACGCCTCCTTCAGCAGGTCACCGGCTAGCACCCCGAGCCCTCCCGAGTACACCGGCAGCGACCGGTGGACGCCGAACTCGGCGCAGAAGAACGCGACCGGTCCATCACCGAGGTCCGGTCGAGCCGGGCGGGCAAGGTCGGCGTCGAGGACTTGGGCGACGACCTCGACACGAGCGAGGTACTCGTCGTCGGTTGCAGCCTCGAGAAGCGAACGCTCGGACAAGTCTCGGAGGAAGCGAACGGGATTCTCGCCACTCAAAGTGAAGCGGTAAGCCCCGAATTGCCGGAAGAGCTCCCGGCCGCCCGGTGTCCACGACCAGCGGTAGTTGTAGGCGATCTGCGCGAGGGGTTGCAGCGGCTCCGGTAGCCGGCGCGCCAGGCGGTCGACGGCGCGAGCCAGGTCGCTCGTGCCGTCGAGACGGGAATCGCGGTCGCGGGACACAGTCATCAGGGTGTGAACCTAGTGGTTCGGTGGGGCGAGCTCATAGCCGGCGAGGGAGCTGGGCCACTCGACCGACGCCGCCGTGGCGAACGGGGCGAGGGCACCCAGCGCTTGGATCGTCTCCTCCGAGACGGAGGCATCGCGCAGCACCGCGAGGGCGGCACCCATCGCGTCGATCTCGCGAGACTGCAGCGGAGCGGCGGCGGCGACTAGCGCTACGAGCACCGCTGCGTCATCGATCTCTGCTGGGCGTGTCCGCAGGCTCGCCGTCAGACAGCGCAAGGCGAGGAGCGGGTCGGCGTCGGCACGTCCCGTGAGACGCGCGGCGCCAACGCGCGCGATGACGTCGGAGTCGGTGTCAGCGAGCCTCGTGTCGCGCCAGCGATCGTCCCCGGGGGTACGGCTGCGAGCCAGGGCGCCCACAGCCCCAGTGCACTCGGCTTGGATCTCGACTACGACGCTCCGCAGCGTCGGCGTGTGCTCGACGATCACCGCGCCACTGACGCGACCGGCGACCATCTCGAGGTCTCGGGAGGTGACAGTCCAGGCACCGCGCCGCGCTGGGGAACGAACCGACCCGGCTACGAGCTCGAGCGCGAACGCCCCGGCGATCGCCGTTGCGTCGACTCGGCGAGTCTCGACCGAGCGGGCCCAGAGATCGCGGCCCGTGAGTGTCGGATCGAGATTCGATCTCGCTCCGTCGAGGCGCTCGAGGAACCCTGCAGCGACGTCGAGGCCGAGCACCCGTTCGGCGGTGTCGAGCACTACGGCCGCATGCCACAGTGACAACAGGGTCTCGACTCCCGTGACATCGGCGAAGAACCACGCGCAGCTCGTGAACGCCGAAAGGAGGTGGCGTTGCAGTTCGAGCAACTCGAGCGCGTGCGTCGTCTCGGCGTCTGAACACGGGCGGCCCGCTCTTCTCGCCACGAACGCTTCAGGTGCCTCTTGGCCCGCGACCACGACGCCGTAGTCGACAAGCGCGGCGAGGGGGTCGCCGAACAAGGGTCGCACGCCAACCGCGACCGGCTCCGCGAGGGTTGACCGTAGCCAGTCGAGCGCCTCGCGAAGCGGCGCCCGCCAGGACTGGTTCCATCCCGGCTGCGAACCCGTGGTGCAGCCGCAGTCCGAACGCCACCGCTCCACGCCGTGAGCGCAGCTCCATGAGGACGGCGTGACCAGCTCGACCTCCCAGGCTGGTGGATGGTCCTCGAGCCACGCGCCAAGGTTCGTGACCTCGACATTCTCGGCCGACAGTTCGCGCGCCGCCCACGCGAGCGCCATCTCGCCGAACTGGTGATGATGTCCGTAGGTCTCCCCGTCGCTGACGATCGCTATCAGCTCGTCGTCACCAGTCGTCGCAAGGGCAGCTCGAATAGCGTGCACGAACGAGGCCCCGTCGTCCAACAATGCTCCGAACGCGACCTCGCGCGACAGCGGGCCGTGCCCGAACACGACGGTCATTGACCCACCGTCGGGCAACGCCACGAGGTAGGGACGGCTCGGGTCGATCTTCTCCCCGCTCACGTCGAGCCAGTCACCCCCGGGCGCGCGCACGCGACGCGCCTGCTCTGGCATGAGGACGGTGAAGCCAATCCCGTGCCGGGCGAGAGCCGCGAGCGTGTCGAGGTCCACCGCGGTCTCCGGCAGCCACATTCCCTCGGGTGAAAAGCCGAAGCGCGCCTTGAAGTCGGCGACGCCCCAGGCCACGAGCACGTCACGATCCTCGGGCGAGGCAAGCGGCAGGATCGCGTGGATCGCCGGTGCCGCGAGTGCCGCGCCGCTCGGTCGCCCGCCTTCCCCCCGTGCAGCAGAGCGCACGACGGAGTCAACATCGGGCGCATTGCTCGCCAACCAGCCGTGGAGCGTCCCCACAAGGTCGAAGCTCGCGATCGCGAAATTGTCACAGGACGCACGCAGGCGTCGGTCGGACGCCAGCACGGCGGCGACCGTGTTGGGTCGGTAGCACTCCGCGGTGATCCGCTGATTCCAGTCGTGATACGGGAACGCGCTGGGCTCAGGTTCGATGACCTCGAGCCAAGGGTCGGCGCGCGGCGGCTGGTAGCAGTGGAGATGGAAGCAAACGGCGAGCGTCATCGCCGCTCACACCGCCGGGCACAGGACGACAAGTGCGAGTGGCGGCAGCACGAGCGAGGCACTGTGGTCGCGGCCGTGCCAAGGCGTCTCGGTTGTGTCGAACGAGTCCGTCAGCGGGTAGCCGCTGCCGCCGAATTCAGACGCGTCGCTATTGACGAGCACCTTCCATCGGCCGCCGTGCGGCATGCCCACGCGGTACGCCTCTCGCGGCACAGGGGTGAAGTTGGCCAGGACCACGAGCACGCCGCCGGCGCCGTCGCACCGTTCGTAGCACAGCACGCTCTGCGCCCGGTCTTCGCAGTCGATCCAAGCAAAGCCGCTGTCGGCGAGGTCGTCGCAGTGCAGGGACGGTTCGGAGCGGTACAGCTCGTTGAGCCGGCGTACCCAGGCGGAGATGCCTTGGTGGGCGGGTGAGTTGAACAAATGCCAGTCCAGGCTCGTGTCGTGGTTCCACTCGGATCGCTGGCCGAACTCGCCACCCATGAAAAGCAGCTTCTTGCCGGGTTGGGTGAACTGGTAGCCGTAAAGAAGTCGGAGATTCGCGAACTGCTGCCACTCGTCGCCGGCCATGCTGGCGAGCAACGAGCCTTTGCCGTGTACGACCTCGTCGTGCGACAACGGCAGGACGAAATGCTCGCTGTTCGCATAGATCGCCCGGAAGGTCAGCCTGTCGTGATGCCAGGGGCGGTAAATGGGATCACGGGAGAAGTAGTCGAGCGTGTCATGCATCCAGCCCATGTCCCACTTGAAGCCGAAGCCGAGCCCACCCGTGTCGGCCGGCCGGGAGACCCCCGGCCACGCCGTGGACTCCTCCGCGATCATCATGACGTCGGGAAACGACCTGTACACCTCAGTGTTGCAGGCTTGGAGAAGCTCGATCGCCTCGAGGTTCTCGTTGCCACCGAAGCGGTTCGCGACCCACTGTCCGCTCTGGCGCGAGTAGTCGAGGTAGAGCATCGAAGCCACCCCGTCCATGCGCAGCCCGTCGGCATGGAACCGGTCGAGCCAGAAGCACGCGCTGGAGATCAGGAAGCTGCGAACCTCACTGCGTCCGAAGTTGAAGATCCAGCTCTGCCAGTCGGGGTGCACTCGCTGGCGGATGTCGGCGTGCTCATAGAGATGAGTGCCGTCGAAACTCGCCAACGCGAAGGCGTCGGAGGGAAAGTGCGACGGCACCCAGTCGAGGATCACGCCGATGCCGGCCTGGTGGAACGCGTCGACGAACGCGGCAAAGTCGTTCGGAGTGCCGTAGCGGGCGCTCGGGGCGAAGTAGCCCGTGGTCTGGTACCCCCATGATCCGTAGAAGGGATGCTCCATGACCGGCAGGATCTCGACGTGGGTGAACCCGTGATGCTGGACATGGTCGATGAGCAGAGGAGCGAGCTCCTCATAGCTGAGAAAGCGGCCGTCCTCCTCGGGTACGCGTCGCCACGAACCGAGGTGCACCTCGTAGATCGAAATCGGCTTGTCAAGGCGCTGGAGTCGTTCGCGGCTGCGCATCCACTCGGCGTCGAGCCATTCATGGTCGGGTTCGAAGACCACAGATGCGGTCTTCGGCGGCCCCTCGTTGGCGAACGCGAAGGGATCCGCCTTGTCGAACTCGCCACCACCGAGTCGCGACAGCAATCTGTACTTGTAGCGCATCCCAGCTGTGGCGCCAGGCAGGAAACCTTCCCAGACTCCCGAATCGCCGTGCGGCGAAAGTGGGTGTCGCGTGCCGTTCCAGTCGTTGAAGTCGCCGACCACGGCAACTCGTTCTGCGTTCGGCGCCCACACGGCGAAGAGAACTCCGGAGACGCCACCGACGGTCATCGGGTGGGCACCGAGCTTCTCGTACAGGCGAAAGTGCCGCCCTTCGTTGAACAGGCTGACGTCGGCGGAGTCGAGCGTGCTGACCCCCATCACGGTCTCGGCCGAGCGCTCCAGGCGACCGAGGGAGCCGGACGGGACACGCCCGCGGTGCTCCCGAAGCGGCGCCAATGCGTCGTGCACCACCGGATCATCCACGATCTGCTCCAAGGTGGCGCTCGTCAGGCGCTGCCAGTTGGGTCGTTCGGTGCTCGTCCCAGGCAGGTTGGCCGATTCCGATTCGCCGAGGAGGTCGTCAAGCTGCACGAACACAAGGCCGGCGTCGCTGCGAGCCAGCTCGCCATGGACTGCGGCGAGCACAGAGCCGGGCGCTCTGGTGCCGTCGGCCTCATCGCGTTCGGCTCCCCGGAGCTCGTCTTGACCCAAGAGGGAAAGCCGATCGCGCAGATGCGCCCGTCTTGCACGCTCCTCGCCCACCGAGGCGGCTCCCAACTGGCCGCACTCGACGCGCTCGTCGATGTCACGACCGCTCCACCAACCCGCGAATGTGGGCAGATCGTGGGTCGAGAAGGCGGCGACGCAACCAGCGGGCGGTGCTTCGAGCACCGGCTCGCCGGCGTCGCGAATGGAGAACTGCGCGACGTAGGAGCGCCGAATGCCACTGCGCCGCATCCCCTCCCGCACCTCGTCGTCGACCGTGCCGAGATCCTCGCCGATTATGTCCGCCTGATGGCGCTGGGCTTCGATCGCGAGTACGGCCAGCTGCTCTTCGAACGGCATCTTCACATAGACGCCGTCGCGTGGCTCGGCGCCGTCGGGTATCCAGAACAGCCTTTGCAGGCCCATCACGTGGTCGATGCGCAGTATCCCAGCGACGCGCAAGTGGTGCGCGAGCGCAGCGCGGAGCTCCTCGTGACCGGCGGCCCGGAGCGCTTCGGGCCGAGTGGGAGGAAAGCCCCACGACTGGCCTTGCGCGAAGAAACCGTCCGGCGGCGCCCCGACCGACATGCCCATCGCGTACTGGTGGCGATGGCGCCAGACGTCGTAACCGCAGGGATGGATGCCCACCGGTAGGTCGAGCGCGAGGACTTGGCCACGCTGAGCAAGCCGCTCCGACAGCTCCGCCACCTGCTCGTGAGCGATCCACTGGGCGTAGATGTGATAGCGCTCACTGACCGGGTCGACGTCGCTCCACCTGAGCAGGCCGCCGCGCAGCGGCCCGGGCCAGGCGCGCCAGTTGACTCCGAAGCGATCGGTAGCCGCACGAAAGCGCGCGTAGTCGACGAGCCCGGGGCGTTCGAACATGAAGTTGCGCAGAGCTGTCTCGCGACCCATCTGCGAGCGCCCCACGGCAGTCGCGAGCGCTCTAAGGACCGAGCGCTTCGCCGCGGTCACGGCGGAACCGTCGACGATCGTGCCGTTCACCCAGGCGGCGCGCCGTTTTGCCGCGCGTGGGCCCGAGACGAGCGCGTGCGCAGCCGGGGACCAAGCGAACTCTGGCACGCGTTCCACGTCGATCCAGCGTTCGTGCCAGAAGTGGCGGCTCACCGGCAGGTAGGGACTCGCCTCGAACGACTCCGGCCCGAACCCTGCGAGCAGCGGGAGCGTCGCGATCACGCTCGCTTGTTCCCTGGCAGCAAAGCGCGAAAGCTCGTCAAAGTCACTGAGGTCGCCCGATCCCCAGCTGCGAGCAGAGTGCAGCGAGAACAGCGGCGCAATGATCCCGAAGGCTCGCCAGTCCTGGGCAAAGCGCCCACGGGCGCCTGTCGCCGGCGCCACGATGACCGTTGCGGTGCCTGTGCGGCCTCGCACGCGGACCGTGAAGCTGTGGTAGCCGCACCCCAGGACCGCAGGAAGTGGAACGGCACCTCGGTACACGTTCCGGCCGTCGATGCGCTCGCTCGACAACGAGGCGAGATCGTCGCGCCGGACGTGCCACTCGAAACGGTCGCCCGCTTCGGATTCGATCGCGCATTCCAGGTCCTCGTCGGGCTCTCGCAGCCTGACGAGGATCTCGCCGCGGGACGCGTCGTCGAGGACGGTCACCGGTTCCACGATCTGCTCGACGCGTTCGCTGCGCCGGCTGCGGAGCAGGCGGGTAGCCTCGCTCGCCTGCGCAATGGGCGTGCCGAGCGCGTTCAACACCGCGAGGAGCACCTCCGGATCGGCATAGCGACGCTCGCCGGCGCCATCCAGGTACTCGAGCATCACGCCGGAGTCGGCAGCGAGGGCCCGCAGCGTCGCCGGGATCCGGGGAGCGGTTGCCACGATCGTCTCAGTCAGACCAGGTGATGAGGTCAGGAACGCACATGCCGGCGAGCGCGGCATGGCACGGCAGAACGCGGGCAACGAGCTCGGCGTCAGTGCCGGTCTCTTGCGGCACCTGCGCGCTGTAGCGGGCGACACCGTCGCGTCGTTCCTCGAAGCGGGCGGCGAGCGGATGGGCCGCACGCAGGCTCGGCGCGACCCAGAGCTGCACGGTCACATCAGAAGGCTCGAGGAGGCCGAGATCTGCGACGATCTCGGCCCGCATGGCGCCGCCCGGCGCGACGGTGACGTCCTCGACGGCGACGCGGATGGCGGGCCACCCGTCGCGTAGTCGTTCAAGAGCCGACGCAAGGTCGCGGGCCCGAGCGCCGCCCTCTGCCGCGAGCCAGCGCGCGCGGCGCGCCCCTGGAAGGTAGAACGACTCGACGTAGTCGTGCACCATCCGGTGCACGCTCCACGTCGGGGCCAGGCTCGCCATCGACTGGCGGATCGAGGCCAGCCAGGCACGGGGCAAGCCCTGGGCATCCCGGTCGTAGAAGGCCGGGACGATCTTGCGCTCGAGCCAGTCGTACAGCGATTCGGCATCGCTCGCGTCCTGTGCGTCGAGGTCCTCGTAGCGCTTGCCGGTTCCGATACACCAGCCGATCGGCGCCGCGGCCGGGTCGGCATCGTTCCATACCTCGTCCCACCAGCCATCGAGCGTGCTGCAGTTGAGCGAACCGTTTGCGCCTGCTTTCATGCCGCCGACGCCGCACGCCTCGAGCGGCCGCCGCGGGGTGTTCAGCCACAGATCGACGCCCTGCGCAAGGGCCCGGTCCATCGTGAGGTCGAAGTCCTCGATGAACACGACTCGATGCTCAAGTCCATATCGCCGCGCGAACTCGATGACTTCTCGTAACAGCTGCTTTCCGAACTCGTCGCGGGGATGAGCCTTGCCTCCGAAGATGATCTGAACGGGACGGTCCGGATCGCCGAGGATGCGCGCGAGGCGTTCGGGGTCACGCAGGAACAGCGTGGGTCGCTTGTACGCGACAAAACGTCCGACGAAACCAATAGTGAGCGCATCCGCGTCGAGGAGCGCATCCGCGGCCGCGAGACGCGTCGCATCGGCACCGCGGCGGGCAAGCTGCTCGTGGCGGCGAACACGGGTGAACTCGATGAGCCGGGCGCGCCCGCGACATTTAGCGTTCCACAGCGCCTCGTCCTCGGCCTCGATCAATGGCTTCCACGAGACTGGTGAGCCCGGCGTCGTCCGCCAAAACGACCCGAGCTGACGGTCGAGGAGCTCCTCGATCTCCGAGGAGATCCAGGATCTGAAGTGAATACCGTCCGTGACATGGCCGATCGGCACCTCGCTCAACGGCAGCCTTGGCCAAAGGCCGCCCCACTGGTCCCGAGTCACCCTGCCATGCAACCGGCTCACTCCGTTGGCGGCACCCGCGAGCCTCAGTGCAAGCACGGTCGGACAGAACGAGTCAAGTGGGTCGTCGGGCCGGTATCTGCCGAGTGAGCTGAGCGTCGCGAGGTCGATGCCGAGCAGTGGGGCGTACGGAGCGAGGTACTGACTGGCTAGCTCGGCCGGGAAGTAATCATGTCCGGCGGCGACAGGGGTATGTGTCGTGAAAAGCAGTCCAGGTGCCGCGACGAGGCGAGCTTCGGCGAATGAGAGCCCGTCGCGTACCATCACCCGATGGATGCGCTCGAGCGCGGCGAAGGCGGTGTGCCCCTCGTTGAGGTGTGCCACCTCGGGGTCGTGACCGAGCGCCGCGAGCGCACGGACGCCGCCGATGCCGAGAACGAGCTCCTGTTGGATACGCGTCTCCTGGTCACCGCCATACAGCCTCGCGGTGATCTCGCGGTCGTTGCGCCGATTCTGCCTGACGTCGGTGTCGAGCAGGTACAGCCGGGTCCGTCCGACCAGCACGGTCCACACCTGGACAACCACGTCGCGACCGGGCAACGGAACCTTGACCCGCACCGGACGGCCCGACTCGTCGCGTGCCACCTCGATGGGCAGCTGCTCGAAGTCGAGAACCTCCCACGACTCCTGTTGCAGCCCGGCGTCGTCAAGCCACTGATGTGACGTCTCGCGGTAGAGCAGACCGACCCCGAAGAGCGGAACACCGAGTGCGCTCGCCGACTTGAGGAACTCGCCGGCGACGGTGCCAAGGCCGCCCGCGTAGACCGGCAGCGAGTCCGTGAGGGCGAACTCCGCTGCAAAGAACCCGACCTCGAACTGGCGGTCCTTCCGGTGCGTCTGCGGGAACCAAGTCTTGGCGCGTTTCGCCTCGTAACGGGCTGCGCCATCGACGACCGTCGCTGCGCGCGCCGCGAGATCCGGGTCGGACGCGAGCCGCTCTTCTATGGCGGCGCGTCCGAGGCCGACAAGCAGGCGACGGGGCCATTCGAGCGCAGAGGGTCCGGCAGCCGGGTCCAGGCGCGCGAAGAGGGCGCGCGTGCGCGCGTGCCAGGTCCATCCCAGGTTCGTCGCCACGCCGAGGAGGTCTTCAAACTCGACGACTTGGCTCCGCGACCTCCTCGGAGTAAACCGACGAGCCGTGATCACACACCTCCTTCGCCCATGATCGCGCGGGAGGACCCGGCGTGCTGGCCTGGTGGCAGTGCGAGCTAGGTCGGCGTCCCAAGCCTCCGCAACGAGGTCGCGTCACTCAGGCGCCGCGACCGCAAGACCGAGGTCCCGGGCTGCATCGGCCATGCGCCGGTCATATGTCACCACCGCTCGCAACTCTTGACCGACAACCTGTGCCGCGGCCAGATGAACGGCATCAAGGCTTCTCAGTGGTCCG
>PMZN01000034.1:0-12689 GCA_003170375.1 Acidimicrobiaceae bacterium
GAACGTCTTGTGCAGGTTGAAGTGCACCATGTCGGCGCCCAGGTCGCCGGCACGCATACGGGTCATGACCCCGTTGAAGTTGGCCTGGTCGAGCGAGACGAGGCCACCGGCCTCGTGCACCAGCCGGGCGTATTCGGCGATCTTGGAATCGAAGACTCCAGTGTCGTAAGGGGCGGTCACCATGATCCCGGCCGTTCGCGGAGAGATCGCCGCCTTGAGCGCGTCGATCCCTATCTCGCCGGTGACCGGGTCCGGGTAGAGGCTGATCACCTTGTATCCCGCCGCAGCCGCGGCCGCGGGGTTGCACGGATGCGACACCGCACAGGTGATGATCTCGTCCCGGAAGTCCTCATCGCGCGAGTGGTGATAGGCGCGGATCACACAAGCATTGGTGTAGGCGCCATGACCCCCGCCGCGGGGCTGGAAGGTGACCTCGTCCATGCCGCCCAGCTCGCAGAGCCAGTTGCGCATGGAGTACATGATCTCGAGCACGCCCTGGAGCGACTCCTCCGGCTGCAGGGGGTGCAGGTCGGTGAGCTTGGGCAGGCTGGCCAGCTGCTCGTTGAGCCGTGGCGAGTACTTCATCGTGCAGGTGCCGACCCCGACGTTGCTGCCCGAGTCGTACCCGAAGGTCATCTGGGAGCAGCGGATGTAGTGCCGCAGGATCTCGGGCTCGGTCAACTCGGGCATCGCCGGTGGCACTGCCCTCCTCGCCTCGACAGGCAGGCCGTCCAACACCGCCTCCGTCTCGGCGGCGAGGGCCGGCTCGACAGCCGGCAGGATGTCGTTCACCGTCCCTGGCCGCGACTGCTCGTAGAGCGTCTTCTCGTGCCAGCGCACGGCTCGGTACCCGGTGTCGATCTCCTTGTAGGCAGTGAAACGATCAGCCTCGACCGCGGAGTCCGTCAGGTCTTTCATCGGATCACCTCGTCAAGGGTACGGACCAGCCGGTCGATCTCCGACTGCGTCCGGTTCTCGGTCACGCAGTAGAGGGCCACCTGGCCCAGCTCCGGCAGCTCGGTCGAGACGTCCTTGCCCCCGAGGATGCCGCGCGCGAGGAGCGCTCGGTTGATCTCGGCGACCGTCTTCGAGGTGCCGCTGAAATCGACCAGGAACTCGTTGAAGTGCGGCCCGCCGAACACCGGGGCCTTGACCCCTGCCAGCGAGTTGAGATGGCTCATCGCGTAGGCCGCCTTCTGCATGTTGGCGACGCCCAGGTCGCGCATGCCTTTCGGGCCGAGCAGCGCCATGTAGACCCCCGCGCCGAGTGCCATCAAGAACGACGAGGTGCCGCTGATCGACCGTGCCTCTTCTCTGGTCCCGTAGAAGATCCTGTCGAACAGGGCGTGCCAGGTGTAGGCGCGCTCACCCGGCACCTCTGTGCGCAGGATGCCGACCATCAGCATCGGCAGCGAGTGCACGAACTTGTGCTCGTTCCTGCAGGCGAGGATGCCGAGCCGCGCACCACCGCACGCCATGGGCAGCCCGAGCGGCTGGCCGTCACCGCAGGCGATGTCCGCGCCGTACTGACCCGGCGGTGCCAGCACGCCGAGAGACGCCGGATTGACGCTCACGATGACGAGCGCGCCCTTGTCGTGGGCGATGCGGCTGATCTCCTCGGGCCTGGTCTGCACGACACCGAGGTAGCCCGGGTTCTCGATGTACACCGCTGCGGTCTTCTCGGAAACCTTCTCGCGCAACTCGTCGAGGTCCACCGTCCCGGTGACGGGGTCGTCCCTGACATAAGTGACGTCGAACCAGGAGCCGATGTAGTTGAGCATCACCTTCAGCCGGTCCGGGTCGATGTTCTGCGTCAGCACGAGCTCTCGTCGCCCGGTGACGCGCGAGGCCATCTGGAGCGCGTCGCCGCTGGCGGTCGCGCCGTCGTACACGGCCGATCCGACCACGTCCATGTCGAGCAGGTCGCCCATCATGGACTGGTACTCGAACATGGCCATGAAACGGCCGTGGTCGGTGACCTCGATCCCCGCATAAGCGGTCAGGAACTCCGAACGCCCCATGACCTCTGAGAGCAGTGCCGGCGAATAGTGGTCGTAACAGCCGGCGCCCACAAAACACAGGTAGTCGGCAGTCGTCCTGTTCTTCTCCAGGATCGAGGTGACGACCCTCGCGACGTCGGCTTCCGAAAGCGGATCGCGCGGCAGGCTGAGCTCGCCCTTGAAGCGGAGCTCGGCCGGGATCTCCTCGTAGATCTCCTCGACCGAGCTGACTCCGATCTCCGCGAGCATCTCCTCGCGGACCCCGGGTGACGAGTTGGGTATGAACCGATGGGTGAATGCCGTTGTCATCGGGCTGTGTCCACATCGGCCTCGCCGTCTGCCAGTTCCTCTCCCCAGCCTGTCCAGAAGTGCTTGATCTCCTCCCACTGCTCGGGGGTCGTCAGCGAACCCTGGTAGCGGACGCCGGGGTGCTCGACGGCGGGCGCTGTGTAGGTTCCCCGTTCCACCAGCCGCGCGATGTTGGCGCGGTAGATGTCGTCGACCGGCTCGTGGGTCAATGGGTCTTGCTCCAACCAGAGGTTCTTGGGGTGGATGGGCTGGGAGTACATCTGCCGGAAGATCTCGGTGCGAAGGTCCTTGGTCCAATTCGAGTTGAGGTTCATGACGCGGAAGTTGCGCAGGGCCTCGATGTCGATGATCGCGGCCACCATCGTGTTGGCACCCGACGCCGAGTAGGACATGACGTTGCCGAAGTAGTCGACGATGTGCGAGCTCCCACCCGCGATGTCGACGGGATGTCGCATCTTCGGGTGCAGGTACACCGGACCGACGTTGGGGCAGATCATGTAGACGCTGTTGAACTGCGCGTGACCCCGGTTCTGGGTCATCCAGCTGCCGCCGCCCGGATAGGAGTTGCCGGTCATCGGCATGGCCTCGCTGGGCCGGTAGACGACCTCGGCCCCGTTCAACGCGAGGGCCCGCACGGCCTCCGGGTACTCGCCGTCGCTGCAGCAAATCGTGCCGATGGCGCCGATGTCGTCAGTGCGCAGCACCGGGAAGAAGGCGTCGATGCCGTCGCCGAAGAGCTCGACCCAGCGGTCGTAGACGTCGTGGGGGGTGCAGGAACGCTCCCGGCACCAGAGGTGGTTCTTGGCTGCCTTGTGCACGATCTCACCGGTTGGCGACAGGACGAACATGGTGTTGAAGTAGCGGTCGGCCATGACCTCGGGCCAGCGAGCCTTGCACTGCACGACGATGTAGGTCTCGTACAGCCGGGCCAACGCGGCCAGGCGTTCGGACTCCGGACCCGGGATCTCGATGAACAGATCCCGGGCAGCGAGCGTGTGCGGAAGGTCGAACGCCTCGTCGGTGAAGCCGGTCAACGCTCCTTCGGAAAGGGCGATCAGTTTCACAGGCATGTTGATGTTGACCATCGACATCGCTGCGTGCACGTTGTCCTCGACGATGTCGAGGTTGACCGCGATGTGCTTGCGCTCGGCGATGCCATAGACGTAGGTCGACAGGCCCACGGCCATGTAGGGCGCTACGGGATTGCGCGTGGGAAGGGATGCGTCGCTCGGCATCTCACACCTGCCCTGTGAACTCGGGCAGTGGCTTGCGGAAGAAGTTGGTCTTGAAGAGCATGTAGATGATGCCGAGCCCGAGCCAGGTCCCGCCGACCTCCCACGCCGAATGCGACAGGTGGAACCAGAGCCAGATGATCACACCAGCGCCGAGTACGGGGGCGATCAGGTAGCGGACCACCTGGAACCCGGTCCGACGGTGCTCGCGGACGAAGAAATGGTTGGCCATGGAAACGTTGACGAGGAAGAACGCGAGCAGTGCCCCGAAGTTGATCATGTTGATGATCTGGTTGAGGTTCCGCCCGGCCCCGATCAGGGTCAGGACGGCGATCAGCATGACGTTGAGAACTGGCGTCTGTGACTTCGGCCAGAGGTAGCCGAAGACCTTCTTCGGGATCACCCCGTCCCGCCCCATCCCGTAGAGCAGCCGGGACGCTCCGCCCAAGGAGGCAATGGCGTTGGCGAGGCACGCGGCTATCAGCGCGACGGTGAGCACCGTCGACAGGGTCGAGCCGCCGGCAACGCCGAAGATTTGGTAGAAGGCGGTGTTCGGGTTCGTCAGCTTGTTCGCGTTCGGTACCAGCAGCGCCGAGAAGTACACCTGAACCAGGAACAAGCCGGTGATCAGGAGGAGCGAGGAAACTGTCGCAATCGAAACCGCGCGGGCCGGTCGCTTGGTCTCCTCTGCCAGCGTGCTGATCGCGTCAAAGCCGAGGAAGGAGAAGCAGGCTACCGCCGTGCCGGCGAACAGCGGGCTCCAGTGGAAGCTGGCAGCGTTGAAGATCGGCTTCATGGAAAAAATGGTGCCCGCCCCCGTCCCGCCGTTGAGGGTGTGCACGGCGGCGCCGATGAACCACGCGATCACCACCAACGAGACCAGCAGCAGCACCGCGGAGATCCTGGCAAGCCAGCGCACTTCACGCAGGTTGAAGAATGTGACGACGATCACCGCCGCGACAACCCACCACCAGTAGTGGATCGACGGCCACTGGGCGCTGGCGAACAACCCGAGGAGGATCATGTTGAGGGTCGGGAACAGCACGTAGTCGAGCGTGATCGCCCAGCCGCTCAGCAAACCCAAGTGCGGGCTCAAACCATTGCGGGTAAAGGTGTAGGTGGATCCCGCCCTCGGGAAGGCGCCAGCCATCGCGCCATAGCTCAACGCCGTGAACAGCATCGCGACCATGGCGATCAGATAGGCGAGGAACAAGTGCCCGCCCGTCTGCTGTTGCACGGCGCCATACACCGCCACCGGCGCCAGCGGGAACATCATCATGATCCCGTAGACGATCAGGTCACGGGTGTTGAGGACCCGCTTGAGCCCGATCGGACCGGAAGGTGCGGCCGTTGAATCTGCGGCCGTCCCCGGGGTTACGTCAACCATTGGCCCGCCTCCGAGCAACTAGGGGTGAAGCCTGGATCAGCCACGACCGGTCCCGGCCTTCGGATGAATCCTTTGTGTACCCTGGGTGGCCAGCCGAGTAGAGGCGGAAGGCCCTTTCTGGGCGGCTTTGCTGACCTAACCGCGGATCATGTCGTGGCTCGACCGAGGGCAATAACCCGCGCGGAACGAGGGCCGCCAATCTCTATTCTCCTCGCTCGTCGAGCCGTTCGAGCCGAGGGTCGCGCACTTCGGCCCTGGCCGAGTCGGAGGCGGCGTCGGTGAGGAGAGCTTGCGCGGCGGCCTCGGCTTCGAGCCGCGCCCGGTAGTGGGCGATCTCTCGATCGACAGTGGCCTGGTCCCAGCCCAGCACGGGTGCCATCAGCCGGGCCACGCCGTCGGCTGCCAACTGCCCGCGGTCTGGCACCTCGAAGGCGATGTGCGTGCGACGCGTGAGCACGTCATCGACGTGCAGCGCGCCCTCGTACGCCGCGGCATGAGAGACCTCGGCGGCGAGGTATCCTTCGGCTCCCACGAGCGGAGCAGCCAGGCCAGGGTCGCTCGCGACGAGGTCGAGCACCTCGGCCGCCAGCGTGCCGTGGCGCGCTACCAGGTGGTGCAGCTGGGTGGGCGCCAGATGCCCGGCACCGGGGTGGCTGCTCAGCCGGAGCTCGGCGCCCGACAGGCCGATGGCGCCCAAGAGCGGGACGTCGGCCGTGCGACTGGGATCGACCGCGAATCGCAGGTCTCGGGCCACCAGATCGACGGCGTCGCGCGCCATGAGCCGATAGGTCGTGTACTTGCCGCCGGCGACGCTCACGAACCCGGGAGCGCTGCGACGCACGGCGTGGTTGCGGGAGAGCTTCGCGGTCTCTTCGTCCGTGCCTCCGATCAATGGGCGCAGGCCGACAAAGACGGCGATGACGTCGTCGAGTCCCAGCGGTTCGCGCAGCGCCTCGTTGACATGCTCGAGCAGGTACTCGATGTCGGCGTGCGTCGCGGAAGGGTGATCGAGGCCGTGGTGCCAATCGGTGTCGGTCGTGCCGATGATCCAGCGGTCCCCCCAGGGCAGCACGAAGAGCACGCTCTTCTCGGTCCGCAGGATGAGCGCGTACTCCGAGTCGATCCGGTCCCTCCGCACCACGAGATGCACGCCCTTCGACGGCCTCACGATCATGGGATCCGCGACACCCGCGAGACGTTCCATCTCAGTGGTCCACACGCCGGTGGCATTGATCACAGTGCTGGCACGGACATCGAGCTCACGACCCGACTCGAGGTCTTGAGCGCGCGCACCGGCGACGCGCTCGCCCTCGTGCAGGAAGTCGACGACCCCGACCGCCGAGACGCAGACCGCACCGTAGGCCGCAGCCGTTCGCGCCAGCACGACCGAAAAGCGGGCGTCGTCGACCTGGGCGTCGAAGTACCGGATGCCGCCCGTCAACGAGTCGTCGCGCAGGGCCGGCACCGCCCGCAGGCACGCGCGGCGCGTCAGGTGCCTATGGCGCGGCATTGCCGGGTGCAGACCGGCGAGCGCGTCGTAGAGAAGGAGTCCCGAGCCCATGTAGAAACGCTCCCAGGCCCTGTGCTTGAGCGGGAACAGGAACGGTGTGGGATGGACGAGATGCGGGGCGATCTTCTCAACCAAGAGCCGCCTCTCATGAAGAGCTTCGCGGACCAGCTCGATGTCGAAGCTCTCGAGGTAGCGCAGCCCGCCGTGGATCAGCTTGCTGGAGCGGCTCGAGGTTCCGGCGGCGAAGTCGCGCTTTTCGACCAGGGCCACCGACAGGCCGCGGCTGGCAGCATCTAGGGCGGCGCCACAGCCGGTCACGCCGCCGCCGACCACGAGCACATCGAAGGTCTCTGACGCGCAGCGTTCCAGAGCGCGCGCACGAGTGGCAGGCCCGAAACGAGCCTCAGTATCCAACGCCATCAGGAAACAAACCTCCAAGCTTTGCAGTTGAAAAGCGTCAACGGCCGGCCGAGCCCTCAGGCAGAAGCTCGCTCAGCGAACCAATCACATAGTGAGGTTGCACACCCGCGCCGTCGATGCTGTCGGCACGCGTCGCCCCCGTCAGCACCAGCACGCCCGTCATGCCCATCGAGCGCGCCATGGCGATGTCGGTGAGCAGCCGGTCACCGATCAAAGCGACACCCTCTGCGGGCATCTCGAGCCGCGCGAGCAGCGCACGAGCCATGTGGATGCTCGGCTTGCCGACCACGGCTTCGGCTCTGGCGCCCGAGCAGGCCTCGATCGCCGCCAGCATCGCGGCGCAATCAGGGATCCCACCTTCGGGCGTCGGGCAGTAAGGGTCGGGGTTCGTGGCAACGATCGCGGCACCGCCGTAGCGCACCGCCTGGAAGGCCGCGTTCAGTTTCTCGTAGTTGAAAGTGCGGTCGAAGGAGACGACCACGACCTGGGCCTCGAGAGGCTGCGTGGTCACGGTGAACCCCGCCGCGGAAAGCTCGTCTGTGGCCGAGCGTTCAGCCACGGCGAGCACGGTCGCCTGCGGATGCTCCCGGTCCAGGTAGTCCACCAGCGCGTCTACCGAGGTCACGACGTCCGAACGCGCCGTCGGCACGCCGAGGCGCGTCAGCTTCCGGGCGTAATCGTCCGCCGTCTCCAGGGGTTTGTTCGTCACATAGACGATGTGTGACCCCCTGCGGCGAAGCTCCCGGATCGTCTCAGCGGCATGTGGCAACAAGGACTCGCCCAGATACACCGTGCCGTCGAGGTCGAAGACGTACCCCGGATAGATCTGAGTGGGTCGGGTCGGCGAACTCATGTCGGCTCGACTCAAGCCGAATTTCCGAGCGCACCGTTCGTGCGAGTCAAGTAGAGGTCTGACAACACGTCAGACCATCAGGCCGTCGGGTCTGCGGCCATCCGGCAAGGGATGTCGGCGTCCTCGTCGAGGTGATAGCTCGCGCAAATGCGGTGGTGGCCGTCCGCGATCTGCAATGGGGCCGACCTGTTCAGGCTCCCCCGGACGAGAAGAACCGGCGAGAGCTTGTCGCCCTCTTTGACCTTCTTCAGATCTGAGCTGACATGCGGGTTGTCGGTGGGCANNCTCGGCTACCAGGGCATCGACCGATGGCTGGGGCAGAAGAAGGGAGAGGTAGCTCGCAGCAGCCGGATAGTCGTGATCCTCCGGTTCTGATTTCCAGTGCTCTTTGGCTGTCACGGAGCATTCCCTTCCTCATCGGTGCGGACCGCGTCCGGCTGACGCACCCTGATCACCAGCTCCTCCAAGGTACCTTGATCGGCGGCAGCGGCCTTCGGGTCAGCACCGGGGCCCTCAAGATCAGCGCCATCCTGCGGTCATGGACGATGCGAGCTACGAAGTGCGGTGAGGACAGCGATGGCCTGATCGGCCTGGTCGACAGGAACCAGGACGTGGTCGTGGTGGTACCCGGCCAGCACGTTGCATGCGATGTTCCCGGTCGCCAAAGCCGTCGCCAGCGCTGCAGTCAGGCCAACGGCGTCAAGCGCCGAGTGCACCTCCACGGTGAGCCAAGCGGCGACGAACTCCGGTCGGACGCCGAGCCGCTCTGCGTCGGTCACCGACAGCACCGTGGTCGTGCCCTCGTCTTCGACAATTGTGGCCGCTACCGTCATTTCGGCAGGCACCGTCACGTCGCTGACCATGCACCAGCTCCCAGGTCGCCGACGTACGGAGAGGTGGCTCAGGAGCTCATCGATGTCACGCGCGGCCACGGGCCCAGTATGTCCCGCGGCCCTAAGTCGCGACGACATCTGCTTCCTCGATCGCCTGGTGCTCGAACTGGGTGTGGTACAGGTCCGCGTACACCCCGCCGGCCGCCAGCAGCTCCTCGTGGCGACCTCGTTCCACGATGCGGCCGTCGGCCACCACGAGGATCTGGTCGGCACCGCGCACAGTCGAGAGCCGGTGCGCGATCACGATTGACGTCCTGGCCTCGAGGGCCGTCTGCAGCGCACGCTGGACCGCCACCTCGGACTCCGAGTCGAGATGGGCGGTGGCCTCGTCGAGGACGACCACGTCCGGTGCCTTGAGCAAGAGGCGAGCGAGGGCTATGCGCTGTTTCTCGCCACCGGAGAGCCGGTATCCGCGGTCGCCGACGACGGTGTCGAGACCATCGGGGAGCGCCTCGACGAAGGGTAGGATCTGCGCACCGGAGACGGCTTCGTGGAGCTCTTCNNGATTCCCGCAGGGAGGCGAACGTGGCGTCGCGGACGTCGATGCCGTTCAGGCGTACGGCGCCTGATCGCGCGTCGTAGAGGCGTGAGACGAGATAGCTGATCGTGGTCTTGCCCGCCCCGGACGGCCCGACGAGCGCCACCAGCTGGCCGGGTTCGGCACGGAAGCTCACGTCGTAGAGGACTTGGCTGGATGGCGTCTGGTCCAAGACGGCAACCGACTCGAGCGAGGCNNCCACGGCCAAGGACGACGGCGTCCGGCTGCTCGGCGATCAGCGGAGCGAGATCCAGCACCTCGAAGACCCTGTCGAACGAGACCAGTGCGGTCATCACGTCGACGTTCACGTTCGACAAAGCGGTGAGCGGACCGTAGAGACGAGTGAGCAGTGCGGCGAGCGCGACGACGGTGCCGACCTTGAAACGGCCGTCCACCGCGAGCACGCCTCCCCAGCCGTACACGAGTGCCGTCGCGAGCGACGAGGTGAGGATGAGCGACAGGAAGAAGACCCTGCCGTACATCGCCGTCTGCACGCCGATGTCGCGGACACGGGCCGCGCGACCAGCGAACTGCTCATGCTCGATGTCCGGACGGCCGAACAGCTTGACGAGCAGAGCACCCGAGACATTGAAGCGCTCCGTCATCGTGTTGTTCATCTGGGCGTTGAGGTTGTAGGCCTCCCTGGTCAAAAGCTGCAGCTTGCGGCCGATCCGGCGTGCCGGGAAGACGAAGAGCGGGAGCAGCAACAGGGCGACAACGGTGATCTGCCACGAGAGGAACGCCATGACCGCGACGGTGAGAGCCACGGTGATGAGGTTGCTGACGATCGAGGAGAGCGTGTCGGTGAAGGCCTGCTGTGCTCCGAGAACGTCGTTGTTCAATCTGGAGATGAGAGCACCGGTCTGGGTGCGCGAGAAGAACGCGAGCGGCATCTCTTGGACGTGACCGAAGACCTTCTCGCGCATGTCGTATATCAGTCCTTCGCCGACGCGCGACGAGATGTAGCGCTGAGCGAGCGACAGCAACGCATCAACGAGCGCCAGGCCGGCGAGGAGCAGGGCAAGCGAGACGATCAGGTGAGAGTTGTGCCGGGCGATGCCCCCGTCGATGATCTCGCGATAGATCAACGGGTTCCACACCCCGATGAGGGCGTCGACGACGATGACGCCGAGAAAGACCCCGAGCATCCTCCGGTACGGCGCGGCGAACCTCATGATCCTGCCGACGGTGCCGGGAGGAAGCTTCTGCTTGGTAACGGAGCGGTCCCTCATGAGCGACCACATGCCGGCTGCACCATGGGCCGTGCCGCGTCCAGGTCCCATCTTTCAGTGCCCCCTTCTCGAATGCGCCGGCCGAGGCTGGGGCCCGCCCGAACCGCACCGTTCGTTCGGCCCGCAGCACACCGTCAACAGCCGCGTCAGCTCACCCCGCTGCTTCGGCGACAGGGCGCTGAAGGTCGCTTCGGCCGTTCGCCGGCGCGCCTGCGCGATCCGATCGAGCAAAAGTACTCCTTCATCGGTGAGAGAAACGAGGACCGAACGGCGGTCACGAGGATCGGTCGCTCTCGCGACGAGCTTGGCCGCCTCGAGGTCGTCCACGACCGAGGTCGCCGTCCGGGGCACGACCTCGAGGGCGGCCGCGATGTCGGCCATCCGCGCCGGGTGACCCACTGCCACGAGGTAGCGGACGACCCGCGCCTGGGCTCCTGTCAACCCCATCGGGCCAAGCTCGGCCATCGAGCTGCGCCGCAACCGCCGGGAGGTCCGCACGAGCAGCTCGGCGAGCTGAGCGACGTCCTCGGCGTTCGGCGCGGAGTCTTCGGCCGGACGGGTCATCCTGGAGGATGAGCGATTAGTGAGCATGACTCAATATAACGGTGGCTCAGCGAATTCATTCCCTCGGGCGGCCGGGCCGGAGCGCCCGGCGAGGCCCGGCAACCGGTGAGCCCCGGCACGAAACGCGATGTTCGAGCCCGAGCCGGTCTGCCGCTAGCTCGTGCTCAGCGCGGGTTATTGCCCTAAAGTGCCCCTCACTCACCCTCGAACGGCCAGAAAGGAACGACTTTGATGCGCTGGAACCTTCCACCCGGACAGATGCCCGAGGCGTGGTTCAACGTCGTGCCACAACTGCCCGAGCCCCTGCAACCCGATCTTCATCCGGGAACCCGTCAACCGGTCGGCCCCGATGATCTCGCCCCGCTCTTCCCGATGGCGCTAATCGGCCAGGAGGTCACCTCCGAGCCCTGGGTCGACATTCCCGGAGAGGTCATCGACGTGCTACGGCTGTGGCGCCCGACGCCGCTGATCCGCGCGGAGCGGCTGGAGCGTGCACTGGGCACGCCGGCGCGGATCTACTACAAGGACGAGTCGGTGTCCCCCGCCGGGTCCCACAAGCCGAACACCGCCGTCCCACAGGCCTTCTACAACAAGCAGGCCGGCATAGCGAGGCTCGCCACCGAGACCGGGGCGGGCCAATGGGGCAGCGCGCTTGCCTTCGCCTGCGCGTTGTTCGGGCTCGAGTGCAAGGTGTACATGGTGCGCGCCTCTTACGACCAAAAGCCTTACCGCCGCGTCATGATGGAGGTCTGGGGAGGATCGGTCGTCCCCTCCCCCGTCGACGATCCGGACAGCCCTGGATCTCTCGGCTCGGCTATCTCCGACGCGGTCCGCGACGCAGTCTCGCGATCCGACACGCACTACTCGCTCGGCTCGGTCCTCAATCACGTCCTGTTGCACCAGACCGTCATCGGGCTGGAGGCCAAGGACCAGCTGGCTCAGGCCGGAGAGCGACTCCCCGACATCGTGATCGGCTCGTGTGGCGGCGGGTCGAACCTCGGCGGCATCTCCCTGCCGTTCGTGCCCGATGCCGGCGTGGACCTACTGGCCGTCGAGCCGTCCTCGTGCCCGACGCTCACGGAAGGGACATTCGAGTACGACTTCGCTGATGTCGCCGAGATGACGCCCCTCCTGCCGATGTACACCCTCGGCCATGAGTTCATCCCGCCTTCGATCCATGCCGGGGGGCTCCGCTACCACGGCGACGCACCGATCATCTCCGATCTCGTGAAGGCCGGCAGGATGCGAGCAGTTGCCTATCCACAAGGCAAGGTATTCGAGGCGGCCGTCCAGTTCGCCCGAACCCAGGGAACGATCCCTGCACCGGAGACGGCACATGCCGTTCGGGCAGTGATAGACGAGGCGCTGGCCGCCAAACAAGCCGGCGAGGAGAAGGTGATCCTCTTCTCTTACTCGGGCCACGGGCTGTTGGACCTGGGCGCCTACGACGACTACCTGCACGGGCGGCTCGACCAGGGCTAGACGGACTGGTGAATGCTGGGGCGCGGGGAGCGCCGGCCACCACCGCTCTGTCAAGGCGGCGCGGCGCGGCTAGTTTCCACGACATGCCCGAACGTCGCTCCGACAAGGCCGCGATCTCAACTCGGCTCGCCCGGGGCGCCGTCGTGGCCATTGCCTGCTGCGTGCTCATCGCTGGGTGCAGAGACCACGCCTCTGCCGGCACCCCCGTAACTGACAAGTCCTCGACCACTACGACGACCACGATGCCCCGCCTCCACCAGCCGACGGCC
>PMZN01000034.1:12700-17605 GCA_003170375.1 Acidimicrobiaceae bacterium
GACAGCGGGCTCGCCCGCCCTGACTACTACAACTGGCCTGCCGTGCTGGCCGCTGATCTCACCAGGTACCACCCACAGATGGTGATGATCCTCGTCGGCGGCAACGACGCGCAGAACTTCCTCGTCAAGGGCGAGCCGGTCGTCTTCGGCACGCCCCAGTGGCACACCATCTACTCCCAGCGGGTCGCCCGCATGATGAGCGAGACGTTGAAGGCGGGTGCCAAGATGCTCTGGGTCGGGCTTCCGATCATGCAGGACCCCACCTTCGGCGCGGCCATGCAGTCGTTGAATGCGATCTACAGGGCACAGGCCGCCCTGCACCGGGGTGTCAAGTTCTTCCCGACGTGGTCCCTTTTTTCGAATGCCGAAGGTCAATACAGCGCCTACCTCACCAACAGCTCAGGTCAGACGGTGCTCGCCAGGGACAGCGACGGCGTCCACATCGCCCCGCCAGGGGGCTGTGACATCATCGCCATCGCCGCGGCCAAGGAGATCGAGGCGTTCTGGCGCGTGCACCTCGGGGTTTGACCTCGAGAGGCGCTATCCCCCACCGGTCCAGGCGTGCATGCCGGGCGGTCGCGGCCCCGACTTCGAGAACAGGAGCACCTTCACGCCCCGGAAGTCCTCCTCGCCGACGACCGGATATCCCTGACCGAGCGCCGCGAGCATGGCGCGGCTTTGAGCCAGGTATCTCGGAAGCGGTGCCCAGCCTCCGTCGACGACCCAGACCCGGGAGAAGCGGCCGTCCAGCGCCGCTATGGCCGCTGGCGTGGGCACCCGATGATCTGCGGCATAGGGCAACTGCGTGCCCCAAGCAGTGGAGGGCCAGGCCGGTGCGGGGAGCAGAGGGAGCTTGCCCGCCGTGTCGAAGTCCGCGAGCAGGTAGTAGTTGAAGATCATCCGCTGCGCAGGCTGATCGAAGATGATCGCGTCGCCAGGGCGCGCGAGACCGACGACGAGAGCCGTCTCGCCGGGACCGTTCTCGATCATCGCCCCGTAGCGGCCCCACGAGTCCACGAGCGGGTACACGACGATCAAGCCGGCGAGCGCCGCCGCGAGCACCAGACCGGCTGGTGCGGGACCACGCCTGGATCGAGAGCCCTCTCCGGCTCGGATCGCTGCGATGCCTCCGGCAGCGCCCGCGCCGGCCCACCTGGCGATCGTCGTGATCCCGAGGGCCGCGAGCACTGCAAAAGCGGGCACGGAAGCGATCAGGTAATCCGACTGGAGAAGCGACACCGAGAACGAGATCGCCAGCAGGACCACGAGCGGGAGGACCCCCCAACACAGCAGCATGACGCGGTGCCAGCGCTCGAGCGAGCCGGCCTCGCGCTCAACGGCCTCACGCACCGTCTGCACTATCCCCACGAAGATGACCACCAGCATCAGCCAGCGCAGCCACGTCGAGAACCAGGGCACGATGAGGCCGTAGAGGAAGCCCTTCACCGACCCTGCGCTGATGGGCGCGATCCAGTCGATCTGCCCCGTGCCGCGGTGAAGCGCCATCAAACCGAGGGGCACGACCAAGACCGCCACCACCCCGACCGCGATCACCGCCGACCGAACCAGGCGGGGCCGCCGGCGCAGGGTGCCCAGTGACACGAATTGCGCAACGGCAAACAGCGGTGACAAGAGCAAGCTGTAACAGGCCAGCGCCGAGACGACGGCCCAGGCGACGAGACGAGGACGTGAGCGCCGGTCGACCGCAACGCTGAGCAGCCACGCCGCCACCACGACGAGGAGAAGCCCGAGCGCGTAGCCACGCGCCTCTTGGGCCTTGGAGATCACCATCCGGTTGGTGATGACAAGCGCGGTCGCGATGACGGCAACCTGGTTGCCCCAACAGCGCCGTACGAGGCCGTACAGGAAGGGGACCATCACGACGAAGGCCACCACCGAGACGAGCCGGACCGAGACGGCGGACTGTCCCAAGCCCGCGAGGAACAAGGTGTGCAGCAACAAGTAGTACGCCGACATGCTCCCGCCGTCGCTGGCGACCGCGCTCCACAGCCCATGGCCGTGCTGAACCGAGATGGACACCGAGGCGGTCTCGTCGCTCCACATCGGTGACGAGGCGAGCTTGTAGAGCGACAACAGCGCTGCAGCGATCGTCAGAAGGGTGACCGGTCCCCAGCGCGCGGTCAGCGACCCGCGGCTTGGCCCTTCAGCAGGTATCGGAAGCGGTGATGCAGCGGTCCCGTTCGGACCGGGGGCTTCGGCACGGGTCCCACCGCCGGGATGTGTCGCTCGCTCGCCCACCCCGGTGCAGCTTAGGCCCAGGTAGTCCCTGGCACCGGCTGCCCGAAGCTCAGGCTTGCGGGAGGTTCGCGCCGAGGTGAGCCAGGGCGAAACCGCCCTCGTCGGGATCTCGATGTCAGCCCGGCACCCTCTAAGGCTCGCCCACCGTTGCAGTCCCGCTCACCGGGGCGATCGCCAAGCCGTCGGGCTCACCGCCTCCGTCCCAGTCCTCTACGAGCACCCCGGACGCGTCACGACGAAACACTGGGATGGCGCCGAGCGCGTGCACGAGCTCCACCGTGTCGCCGAGCTCGCGGCGCCAGGTGGCCGCCTCGGTGACCAGGGTGCCGATCGCCACCGGCTCCGCCCCGACTCGGTGAAGGAGGTTCAGCGCCGCCCGCATCGAGGCACCCGTAGAGATGACATCGTCGACGAGGCCGACTCTCTTGCCCTTGACCACGTCGACCCTCGCGGCATCGAAGAGCAGCCGTTGCTGCGCACCGGTCGTGATGGACTTCACCGGCTCGGTGATTGCATCGCGCAGGTGCAGCTTCGGCGTCTTCTGCAGGATCAGGTAGTCGTCGAGGCCGAGTGCCCTGGTCACCTCGATTGCCAAGGGGATGCCCATCGTCGCGACGGAGACCACGAGGTCGATCTCGTACGGCTCCAGCAGCAGGGCAAGCTCGGTTGCAGCCAGCTCGACGAATCGAACACCGTGGTCGACGGTGATGAGGAGCGCGATCGCCAGTTCCCCGGTGATCGGGATCAGCGGCAGGTCGATCTGTTGGGAGCCGACTGTCGCGCGATAGGTACCTGCGGCGATGACCATGACCGCGATGCTCGCCCGTCTGGCGCTCGGGCGCAACTACAGCTCAGGCAGGGGGACCGAAGAGCCGGTCGCCGGCGTCACCCAGCCCCGGCACGATGAAGCCGTGCTCGTTCAGGTCCTGGTCCACTGCCACGCATGCCACCTTCACCGTCGGGTGATGGCTGCAAAACAGGTCGAGTCCCGGTTGGGACGCGATCAGGCAGAGCGCATGGATCTCGGTGGCGCCCCGTTCCTTGACGAGGTCGCAGACCCTCACCAGCGAACCTCCCGTCGCCAACATCGGGTCGCATATGATCACGCGCCTACCCGAGAGGTCGCGGGGAAGCCTTTCCAGGTACACCGTGGGGAGCAGCGTCTCCTCGTCACGGCGCAACCCGACGTGCGCGACCTCGGTCAACGGGAGCACTTCTTGGATCGCGGGAATCATGCCGAGTCCTGCCCGCAGGATCGGGACCAGGAGCACCATCTCGCTCACTCGCTGGCAGGCGACATCACCTGCCATGGGAGTGTCGATCCGGTGCTCGGCCGTTCGCAGGTCCCGCAGGGCCTCATATGCGACAAAAGCAGAAAGCTCGCCCATTATCGTCCGAAACGTTGCGTTGTCCGTCTCGACTGCCCTCAACACCGACAAGCGGTGCGCGACGATCGGGTGATCGACCACGAGCACGCGCTGGCCTCCTGCTGAGGGGTGCCGGGCCGGCTCGGTGACGAGTCGGAGTCCCCTTCCGGAACGTGACATCTCCCGCAGGTTACCCGAGCGCTTCCCGGNNGCCACCGCCTACAAAACCGTGGCCGTGCCGATCGCCCTGTCAGGCTGAGGCAATCTTAAGGACAGTTCCCTCGCGGAACTTCCGTTTCGTCGTCACGGGCTCTCCCGAGGCAGGATGGTGGTCGAGCCAGATCTCGAGCTCCTCGGCTGGCATCGGCCGGCCCAGGTAGTAACCCTGTGCGACGTCACAGCCCAAGGGCGCGAGGCGCTCCATGACAGCGCGCGTCTCCACCCCCTCGGCCACCACGCTCAAACCGAGGTTGTGACCGAGGTCGATCGTCGAGCGGACGATGACCTCGTCCTCTTCGTGGGCAGCCATCGCTGACACGAACGAACGGTCGATCTTGATCTCGTCGATCGGAAGGCGCTTCAGGTGCGCGAGGGAGAAATAGCCGGTGCCGAAATCGTCGACCGAGAACCGGAGACCCATTGCACCAAGGCGCTCTAGCACGTCCTCGGTCCTCTTCATATCGTCCACTACTGAGCTCTCGGTGACCTCGAGCTTGAGCATCGTGACGGGCATCCGCCACTTGCCGAGCAGCGTCGCAACCTCTCCTGGAAAACCAGGATCGACAAGATCCCGCATGGAGAGGTTGACCGCGATCGGCAAGCGGCGGCCCTCGTCCGCCCATGCTCGCCATTGCCGACCCGCTTCGTTGATGACATGGAGGGTCAGCTCCTTGATAAGGCTCGTCTCTTTCGCAACCGGGATGAACTCGTTCGGCATCATGAGGCCCCGAGCGGGGTGGTGCCAGCGGATCAGGGCCTCGACACCGACCACTCGGCCGCTCCGTACCGCGATCTTCGGCTGATAGTGGAGGACGAGCTCCTGATCCTCGATGGCCTGGCGCAAGTCGCTGATCAAACCAAGGCGTGTCGCAGCGCGCGTGTCCACAGATGCGTCGTAGAACGCGTACCCGAGGCTTGTGTCCTTGGCCACGTACATCGCCGTGTCAGCACACCGAAGAAGAGATTCGACGTCGACGCCGTCGCGGGGCGAAGCGGAGATGCCGATGCTCACTCCGAGGTTCACGGGCAGTCCTTCAAGATCGATCGGCTCCTCGATCGC
>PMZN01000053.1 GCA_003170375.1 Acidimicrobiaceae bacterium
AGCCCGGCGGCGGCTCAGCTCACCGGGAGCGTGCTCGGAGATCGCCGTCTCGATTGCCGCCGCGAGCGCGTACGGCTCACCTGGCGGGACGAGCAGGGCGCTGTCGCCGGCAAGCTCGGCCATGGACGTGCCCGAGGTCGTGACGAGGGGTGTGCCGCACGCCAGCGCCTCGAGAGCCGGAAGACCGAAACCCTCCTCGAGCGACGGGTAGACGACCGCACGCGCCCGCCGGAGAAGTGCCGGAACATCGGCGTCGGGCACATAGCCGAGCCGGCGGATCCGCTCGCGTGAACGCGCCTTCGCGACCGACTGCATGACGGGGCCGGCCTTCCAGCCGGTGCCGCCGGCCAGGATGAGCTCGAGCTCTGGTCGATCGCCGGAGAGCCGGTCGAAAGCAGCGACGAGGTCCGCGACGCCCTTACGCGGCTCCAAGGTCCCGAGGTGCAGCAGATACGGTCGGTGAAGGCCGAGGCGCTCCAGGACTTCGCCGTCGGCACCGGGGCTCGGCTCGTCAGCCACGAAACGAGCCTGGTCCACGCCATGGGGCACCACCAGCACCGGACACCGCGGAGAGAGGACGTCCCGGAGCCGTCCCGCGGTGATCTCGCTCACGCAGATGATGGCCGCGGCGTGCCCCACCGAATAGCGCATGGCGGCGCGGAACCACGTCACCTTGCTCGGTTCGTGCCATTCGGCGTGATCGAAGAAGGTCAGGTCGTGAACCGTCACGACACAGGGGACCTTGGACCGCCGCGGCATGGTGTAGTGGGGACCGTGGTGCACCTCCACCGGTGGATCGAGGCCCGCCACCACAGAGCCGAGACGGGCCCGCTCGTACAAAAGGCGCGTCAGGCGGCGCGAGGGAGCGACTGCGACGACGCGCTCGCCCGGAGCTGTGAGCGCCCACCTCGCGCAGTCGTCACGGCGGGCCAGGAGCGTGAGCCGGCAATCGTCACGCCCGGCCAGGGCCCGGGCCAGCTCGACGACATATCGCCCGGCTCCCACGGGTCGCTCGGGCACCGCGCTCACATCCAGCGCGACCTCGAGAGCACCGCCTCCCGAGCCGGTGGTCATCGCGGAGCCTGCCCATCGGCGACGGCTCGCTCCCAGACCGCTACGTGGGCACGCGCGGTCTCGACCCATCGAAGCGCCCCCGCACGCGCGAGGCCCCTTGCGACCAGTCCCGTACGCGTCACCTCGTCGGCGGCCGCGGCCACAAGGGCCTCGGCGATCGACCCCACGTCGGTCGGATCGACCTCTAGCGACGCCCCACCGCAGCTCGGGACCGGGCTCGAGACGACCGGCGTGCCCTGGGCCATCGACTCGACGACGGGCAGGCCGAAGCCCTCCACGATCGGGACGTAGGCACAGCAGCGGGCCCCACGGTAGATCGCGGCCAGCACACCGCCTTCGACGGCGCCGGCGAAGACGACGCCGGCTGTCGGCCCGAGCGCCGCAGCCGACCGCGACGGTCCCCACCCGCTCGGCCCCACGACCACCAGTGGCCAGGCGTCGGGCAGTTTCGGCCTTGCGAGGGCGTAGGCCTGAAGGAGGCGCCCGAGGTTCTTCCGTGGCTCGAGCGTGCTCACGGTGAGCAGGTACGGACCGGGGACCCCGAGACGCTCGAGCAATGCCTGAGCCGCCGGGCCGTCCGGCTCGCCGAGATGGTCCGCACCCTCGTTCACGATCACGAGCCGGTCGTCGGTGATGCCCACTCCCGCGGCGAGAACGGCCCGGGCCGTCTCTACGGAGGGGACGATGACGACAGCGGCCCGCGAAGAAGCGCGCCTGAGAGCGGCCTGGTGCCACCGCCTGCCCCGCGGGGGATAAGCCTCCGGCATCGACCTCCAGGCCACGTCGTGCACCGTGATGACGAGAGGTATGCCCGAGGCGGGGACCGGCGCCGCCAGCGACACGGAGTGGACGACGTCGGTGCCTCCCCCGACGCGCGTGAGTCCCAGATCCCATGCACGCGTCATGAGCCGACCGGGGAGCCGCGAGCACACGAGCGGGTATCCGAAGCTCGAGAGCGGGTCCGGGCGCGAAGGCGGGCGGCTCGCGACGATCGTGAGCACGGGACGCTCACCGGTCGCGAGCTCGGCGATGCCCCTCAACAGCCCACGGGTGTAGGTCCCGATACCACCGGGAACGCGCCGTCGCAGCTGCTCGGCTGCCACCGACACCGAGACCGGTGTCAACGTGCCCGCCTGTCGGCCGCGGCCACGCCGTAGAGCTCCGTCATCGAACTGGCCGCTGGCCCCCAGGTGAACGACGAGGCACGGACGCGCCCCGCTTCGACGAGCTTGGCACGCAGGCCGGCGTCGTCGATGACCCTCGCGAGCGCTGCTGCCATCGCCTCGAAGTCGCCCGGCCCAACGAGCTCGGCCGCGTCGCCGACAACCTCCGGCACGGCGCCGGCGGCCGTGGCGACCACGGGCACTCCGGCCGCCATCGCCTCGAGCGGCGGGAAGCCGAAACCCTCGTACAACGACGGGTACGCGAGCACCAAAGCGCCGTTCAGCAACGACTGGCGTTCAGCTTCTCCGAGGTACCCGACGCGCACCACGCGGTCGGCAACGCCGCAAGCGGCCACCGCGGCTGCGAACGCCGGCGCTCCCCATCCGTCGGGCCCGGCGACGACGAGCTGCAGGTCTGCATGTGTGCGCGCGAGCTCCGCGAACGCCGTCACCAGGGTCGGCAGATCCTTGCGCGGCTCCACCGCGCCGAGCGCGAGCAGATAGGGCGCTGAGCGTTCCCGCCGATCGGCGGGCCCCGGTGAC
>PMZN01000039.1 GCA_003170375.1 Acidimicrobiaceae bacterium
TCGGAGCTCGTAGGGGAGCTGTCGCCCGCCCCGGATGTCCCGGACAGCACGACGAGAACGCGCTGGCCCGCGGCAAGATCCGCAGGCATTTGGTCGACCGCGAGGCTCGTGCCCACGAGCGCAATTCCGGCCGGGAGTCCCCTCTCGGAGGCCACATCGCCTGGCACCAGCAGCGAACCGGGCTCGAGATCCTCCGTGACGCGACGGCCGATCACCTGTCCGGCATCTCGGAGCGGTATCGCGTCGAGCCCGGCGACGGGGGAGATCGAAACGGCCTCCAGATCGGAGGCGGTGACTGTCGTGCCGACAGGGACGAGATGTGCGACGGCCAGGAATGTCACAGGCCGGGGTGACCGGTTGGCGACCACGGCTCCGAGCGCTCCGCATACCAGAACGATGAGCACGCCTCCGGCTGCCAGTAGCGGGCGCCGCCTGCCGCGTCCCTCTGTTGGGGCTCGTAGGTGTCCACGGTGGAGCAGCGGAGGCTTCGGGAAAGAGCGCGGCCCGGCGCGCCCTAGGGGGATGTTGCGGCCGGGCAGTGAGCGGCCAGAGGCGGCCGTTGCGAGTGGCATGGCGTGATCGTCGAGCAAGCCGGTACCGGCCTACCTACCGGCGGCCGTGCCGATGGACCGAGGGCAATCTCGCCCGGTGCTCACGCCGGCTGTGGCCGTGCAGTGACCCCCGGGGTACGCGAATCGGCCGGTGCTGCGCTTTACAACGTTGAACCCTCAGCGGGAGGGTCGAGCAATCACCCAAGGAGCGTCCGACGTGAACGAAGACCGAGTGAACGACCGAGAGCCCGGAGTCCTGCCCGGACCGGGGGACTCGGCGCAGGAATCACCGAATGCTGGACTTCAGCCAACAGTTGTTGACGCTGGCGGCCCGACTTCCGCCGGAGCGTCCGCCGCCGGCGCGGCACGCAAGCCCGGTCAGGGCTTCACGGTTCGCGCGGTGGGCATCGTCGGTGTCGCTGCGCTGGTCGTTGTGGGGTCGGTTCTCGGCGCGGCAGCGCTTAGCAGTGCCGGCTCATCTCCGCGGCCTGCCAATCTCAAGACGGTGCTGACTGCGTCCCACGCCGCTCCAGCAACCTCGGCGGCGACGATCACTGTCACAGGCAACGGCGAAGTGGAGGGCACGCCCGACACCGCCACGTTCAACATCGGCGTGAGCACGACCGCGCACACCGCTGTCGAGGCGCTCGAGGGGAACAACACCCAGGTGGCGACGCTCGAACAGTCGCTGGAGCAGAGTGGAGTCCAGTTGAAGGACATGCAGACGAGCTGGCTGAATCTCTCCGCCAACACCAACTCGAGAGGGAAGGTCAAGAACTTTACTGCCGATGACGAGCTCACCGTGACGATGAACAACCTCTCCAACCTCGGAGCGGCTCTGGATGCCGCCGTGACCGCGACCGGCAACGGCGTCACGTTGGACGGCATCTCCTTCTCCATCTCGAACCAGTCCGCACTGCTTGGCGCGGCACGGGCGCAGGCAATGCAGGCCGCGAACACCGAGGCGACTCAGGTTGCCGCTGGTGGGGGATTGACGCTTGGCCCGATCGTCTCGATCACCGATCAGGAGAACGCCGGCCAATACGTGTACTACAGCCAACTCAACACGGCCGCCCCGGTGGCCGGCACCGCGGTGCCGGTGCAACCGGGTCAGCAGCAGATCTCGGTCCAGGTGACGGTCGTCTACCAGCTCGTTGCCTCCTCCTGAGCCCGCTCTTGCACCACTCTCGCAGCAGCCGGCCCGGCCGCCTCGACGCCCGAGTGGCGTCGTCGCAGCCGGGGCCGCGGCCGCCGCGGGGTCCTTCGGCCGCCGCGGCGACACGCCCAGCGTGCGGCGATGTGAAGACTCGCTCGAAACTGCTCATGCGCGAAACTGCCTCCTCGTCGCTTTGAAAGGACGTCATGGACGGTCCTGATCTCTCTCATCTTCTCGACGACGCGAACTCCGAGAAGCCCTCCCGAGATGTGCTCGACGGCATCGTCCGCCGCCGCCGCCGGCTACAGGCTCGTCGCGCCCGTACCGCGGCGAGCCTCGGCCTTGTCATTGCGCTCGCTGGCGCAGGTGTGGGCATCGGGCTCAGCCGTCAGGGGGGTGGGACGATGGCGGCGCTGCCCAAGCACCCAGCGCAGCCGCCCACCATGTCCAATCGCATATCGACGCCCGCCCCATCTCCTGCGGGTCTCGGCAAGGCTCCCGATGGACTCGGTTGGGTCAACGCCGGGTCCGCGACGGGACCCTCGACGAGCGTGGCTTCGCCCTCGGTCGAGGCCGCTTCAGGTAGTCAGAGCTCAGGCCAGCTGCAGGTGACGAGCGCTTTCTCGCCCTCGGGCACCTCGTCGTGCAGCATCTGGAATTGCTCGCTGTATTCGCCCTATGGGTCGATCGGCGACGTTCGGCTTCGCCGTCAATTCACTCGCACGAGCGATGGCGTCACCGTCCGCGCCTTCACCGCGCTCTGGGCCGTGGCGCCCCTCGAGCTCGTCCCGACTGCGTCGGGGTCTACCTCCGCGGCCACGGGGACAACCGGGACTGAACCGGGCTCCTCGGTTCCCACGCTTCCCGCGCGGGCGCTGCCGGGGAACTGTGCTGTCACCCAAGCCCTTGTCGTCGAGGTTTCGGATGCCGGTGCCGTCGGCGTCGTCACCGTGCCGCTCGGGCCGTCGCTCGCGAGGCCCGTCAATGTGCTGTCGGACCAGGTAGTCGGCGTGGCGGAACAGTCGCCGATAGCGGTTGTGGTTGCCCATGCGACGGGGCAGGCCGCAGCCGTGCGGGCTGATTTTGCGGGAGGAAGCAAAGACGAGATGACCGTCGTCGATCATTGGGCGGTGCTCGTCCACAAGCTGGCGGCGGCCAAGGCTGGCGGGACCGGTAGCCAGGGCAGCGCGACACCGGGCCAGGCGACGGTGTACGCGCTGTCCGGCACCGGGACAGTCCTCGAACAGGCCGACCTGCCGGGATCCGGGGCATTGGCCATGGCAGTGGCAGCGTGCTCGGGGTTCGACGGCGGAGTGCACAAGGTCCCCGGATCGAGCGCGTCGGGTTCCCATGGCTCGACGAGCTCAGGCTCGACGGGTTCTCCCAGCTCCCGGGCACCAGCCACGTCCGCCAAACCCATCGGCGGTTAGCGCGATTGGCGACCGGGAGCCGTCCCGGTGGGACAGACTGTCGTCATCGAAGACGACCGCAAGAGCGATGTAGCCGGGGACTTTGTCACCGTTTACGAAGCGCACTATCCGCGTCTCGTGCGGGCGCTCGAGATCGGTGGCTTGGACCGGCCCACCGCTGAGGACGTGGCGCAAGAGGCTTTCGCCCGTACGCTCGGGCACTGGCGACGAGTGCGCCTCGGGACCAACCCGCCCGGGTACGTCTACCGAACGGCGTTCCGTCTCTCGCGAAGCCATTGGAAGCACGAGTACCCACTGGAGACCGAGCAGGCTTCCCGTCATGACACCGCAGCCGAGGCCGTGTCCAATCTTGCCCTTGAAGCCGCGCTGAGCCGCATGCCGGCGAGGCGGCGAGCCTGTGCAACGCTGTGTTTCGTCGTTGGGCTCACACCGAAGGAGGCGGCCCGCTCGCTCGGGATCGCCGAGGGCACGGTGCGCAAGCAGCTGGGCCTCGCCAGAGACGACCTCAGGCACTTGGTCGAGGAGCCGCAGATGCCCTCCTAGACAGGGTCGATAGCGCGACGGAGGCCCGGTACACTGCGATTGGGTAGTGCCGGCTTGATGGCGGAATGCTAAAGTCTCTCGAACCGTTCGATTGATATGCAGAAGGCGTGGACGTGGGCGGCCGCCCACGTTTTGTCATTTCTGGAGCAGGTAGGTTACGAAGGAGGCAGCGGCGATGGGGACGTCAGATGACGTAGAGCGCATCGCCGCGCCGTTGCTTCAGTCCGCTGGCCTCAATCTCGTGGACGTCGAGTTCCGATCCGGCAACATCGTAGTGACGGTTGACCGCGACGGTGGAATCGACCTGGACACCCTCGCGTCTACGAGCAAGGCGATATCGGCTGCGATCGACCGTGAGGGAGTTGGACCGCCGAGCCGGTACGAGCTCGAAGTCTCGAGCCCGGGCCTGGAGCGCCGGCTGCGCCGGCCCGAGCACTTCCGCCGGTTCGTCGGCCACCAGATCTCAATCCGGACCCTGCCGGGGGTCGACGGCGAGCGGAGGCTCGAGGGCGAGCTTGTCTCAGCCGACGACCACGGCGTCGTCGTGACGGCGCCCGGGTTACCCGACGGTCGCCGGCGCCTCGCGTATGGCGATATCGAAAGAGCCCACACGATCTTCGACTGGAGGGCGGCGTTGGCGCGTACGCCCTCGCCGACAGCCCGCAGCGACCGGCGCCGCGACGCCAAGGCGTCGTCGGCGGCTGGAAAGCGTGACAGCGCCCGGAGAGAGATGGCGGACACCCTATGAGCGCGCCGAACTTCGACCTCTTGGAGGCGCTCCAGCAGATCGCCGTGGAGAAGGGCATCGCTGTTGACACGTTGTTCGACGCGCTCGCCAATGCGCTCGTGGCCGCCTACAAGCGCCTGCCACAAGCCGCCGAGGAGGCCGTCGTGACCATCGACCCGGACTCCGGGGAGATACGCGTCTACGGCCAGGAGCTGGACGAAGAAGGAAACGTAACGCGCGAGTGGGACGACACTCCCGACGACTTCGGCCGCATCGCGGCCCAGGCAGCGCGCCAGGTGATCCTCCAGCGCATCCGCGAAGCCGAGCGCGACCGGAAATACGAGGAGTACGCAGGGCGCGAGGGCGACATCGTCACCGGGATCATCCAGCAGAGCGACAATCGCTACACCCTCCTCGATCTTGGCAAGGTCGAGGCCCTGCTGCCCCAGGCCGAGCAGGTCCCTTATGAGCGCTACGACCATGGTGCACGCCTCAAGGCCTACATCGTCGAGGTCCGCAAGACGAGCAAGGGTCCTCAGATCGTCGTCTCGCGCAGCCATCCCGGCCTCATCAAGCGCCTCTTCGAGCTCGAGGTGCCCGAGATCTCCAACGGGGTCGTCGAGATCAAGGCCTGCGCCCGTGAGCCCGGCCATCGGACCAAGATCGCGGTCTGGTCCAACGACGGCAACGTGGACCCGGTGGGAGCCTGCGTGGGCGCCCGAGGCGCGCGCGTGCGCATGGTCACCACCGAGCTCCGCGGCGAGAAGGTCGACATCGTGCCGTTCTCGGATGACCCGGCCGAATTCGTGTCCCGGGCGCTTCAGCCGGCCAAGGTGAAAGAGGTCCTCCTCGACGAGGATCGCGGCCGTGCCACCGTGATCGTTCACGACTATCAGCTGTCGCTCGCGATCGGCAAAGAGGGCCAGAATGCCCGCCTTGCCGCACGCCTGACGGGATGGCACATCGACATCAAGAGCGAATCCGAGGCGGCCGCCGAGGAAGCCCATTACGCCGAGGCGGAGTGGGCCGAGGGCGAGTGGGTCGAGCAATCGGGCGAGATGGTCTGGAAGCCGGCCGAAGGCGGCGAGACACTCTCGGCCGAGGCTTGGGCTGCGGGAGAGACNNGCCTGTCGAAGTGGCGACCGAGCTCGTGACCGGGGCGGCTCCCGAGACCGACGTCCCCGGAGCCGAGCCAGGCGCGACCGGCGACCTCCTCCCACCTCCGGTCGCGGAGCCGGACGCGGCCACAGGAGAAGGGCCGGTCTCGTAGCGACACCTCTGCGCACCTGCATCGGATGCCGCCGTGTGGCGCCGATATCGGAGCTCGTGCGCGTCGTGCATACCGGCGAAGGCGCTCTTGCCGTTGGCACCGGCCTGGAGGGCCGCGGCGCGTGGCTCTGCCGCGAATCGCCCGGATGTGTCGAGCTCGCCGACCGGCATCGGGCGTTCTCCAGAGCGCTCCGCCATCCGATTACGCCAGAAGCCGTCGACAAGCTGCGAGTCGAGCTGCGAGCCTGATCACGGTTCGAGCCAACGCTTCGTCACCCGCCGCCCGGTCAGACGCCGGGCTGGCCGCCGCCGGCGTCGCCGCTGACTCAGCGGCCCGCGCCCGCGGTCCCGCCGTGGTCGCGCCGCCCGCGGCCGAACAAGCGGTCGAGGAAAGGATGCGCAGGCGACCCCACCAGCGGGACGGACTCGGGCGGTTCCGGGATGGAGCCGGCGTCTTTGGGCGGGACCGCCGGCACCCAGTGCGACCCCACGACGAGACCGGGCGTGCCGAGACCGAGGATCGGCGAGTAGATCAGGCTGTCGACGCCGATGACCGGTGTCCCGCCGCCGCCATCAGTCTCTTCGATGCGGTCTCCGTCGCTGAGGGCTTGCCGAACGTCCTCCTCGGTCGGCGCGATTGCCGATCCGTCGGCTTCGAGGTCGTCCTCGCCGAACTCCTGCAGCAGCTCGGTGACGAACGCCACGTGCCGGGCATCGTTCGGCATGCCGGAGCGTCGGAGCAGCTTACGACCCTCGGGCGTGAGGCCGAGCTGGTTGTCGACGTATTCGACGACGCCGAGCTCGACCAAGAGTGTCGTCGAGGCCGCGAAGGCTGCCGGGCTCGGCCGGGAGCCGCGTGGAGTGAAACCGTGCAGGGTCCAGAGCACCTGCAGGAGGGGAGCCAGCTCTCCGCCGTTCGCGCGCTCGACCGCCACCAATGCCGCGCCCTCCTGGATGCCGAACGAGGGTTGCACCGGTCGCAATGTACTTCGGGGAGGCTCGGGAGAGACGGGCTCGATCTGCTGCCCGCCGCCAGGTTCCAGAGAGGGAGCGGGACCTGGGCGGTTAGCCGGCGGCATCGACCCCGGGTGCCCGGACGACTTGGCAATCATGGACTCGACCCTAAGATGCGTGCACGGGTGTACGAGTCACCGGCGTTGTGTGAGAATGTAAGGCCGCGCCAGCCTCGGGATCCCGAATGCTGCGCTGCCCCTCGATAGGAGAGGACCGAACCACCAGTTGCCCAAGAAAATCCGCGTCTACGAGCTTGCCCGTGAGCTAGGGCTGACCAACAAGGAAGCCTTGGACATTTGCATCGACCTCGGGATCGGTGTGAAGAGCCACTCGTCGTCGATCGAAGACGCACAAGCCGACCGCGCCCGGCGCAAGGCCGACCGTGAAGGGTTGCGGCGTGCCGTCCAGCCCGAGGAGCCGACCCCGGCACCCTCCGCGGCCCCGACAGCGGCCCCGAGACCCAGAGGGGCCGGCGTGTCCCAGCGCACGGCGAGCGCGCCGGCCGGCGAGCGGCCTGGTGCCGTGCCGCCTGCGCCCACGCCGGAACCGGCGGGTCCCGACCTCAGTGGCAGCCCCGCCTTCAAGCCGGAAGCGGAAGCCGCCTCTGGGACCCACGAGCCTCGCCCAGGTCAGCGTCTCGTGGTGAGCAAATCGACAAGCGAGATCGTCGACGCGCCGCGGACCGCCGTGCCCCGGCCGCCTGTCTCGCCTCCTGCGAGCGCACCAAGGTCCGTGGCTGCCCCTGGTTCGGTGAGGCCCGGGACCGCTCCTGGCGGGCAGCGCCCAGGCGTCCCCCCGTCTCCGGCCGCGCCTCGTTCTCCGGCGCCGCCGTCTTCGGCCGTGACTGCCGCGGCAGCAACTGTCCCGGCGGCCGCCTCTGCCCCCGGCGGGACTGACCCGGCCACACGTGCTCCCATGGCTCAGGCGCGGGAGGGGACGATGCCTACCTCTTCGGCAGCGACTGCCGCCCCGCCGGCACCCGGTGGCGATCACAACGCGGGCGCGCCCCGTCCGGTCAGCCCGTCGGGCAAGCCGATCCCGCCGCCTCCGGGACCGCGGTCGATCTCGGGTCGTCCGATTCCACCTCCGCCTGGAGCGCGACGTCCGCTGTCGCCAGGCGGTCCTGGCTCGCGCCCGCCCGCCCCGGGCTCGCGCCCGGGTGCACCGGGCTCGCGCCCGGGGATTAGCCCCTCACGTCCAGGCACGGTCGGCTCTCGACCACCGGCTGGCCGCCAAGTGAGCCCGCGGCCCGGAGCGGGCGCAGGCTTTCCGCGCTCTCCTAGTCACTTCCCGCCCCGAGACGGCGGACGCCCCGCTGGTGGAACCTACGGAGGTGGGGCAGCCCCTGGCGCGCGCGGTGGCGGCTATACCCCCGGTGGTCCGACAGGTGCAGCGCGAGGTGGTCCTGTCGGGCGCGGACGCCCGCCCCAGCGGAGGCCACGCCGTCGCCGTCGCAATATGGAGGAGCTCGAGCCGATCCAGATAACGGCTTACCTGGCGTCGAGTGCTCCGGTTCCCGACCACGAGGTGATCGTTGAGCGTGGCTCCACGCCACAACAGCTCGGCCCGCGCCTGAACCGGTCAGCCGGCGACATCGTGCGTTTCCTCTTGCTTCAGGGCGAGATGGTCACCGCGACCCAACCGCTCACCGACGACATGATCGGCCTGTTCGCCGCGGAGATCGGTGCACAGATCAGGTTGGTCGACCCCGGGGAAGAGCAGGAGGCCGCCCTCCGGGCCAAGTTCTTCGGTGGAGAGGACTTTGAAGACGACGACGAGGAATTGCAGATACGACCTCCCGTTATCACCGTCATGGGCCACGTTGACCACGGCAAGACGCTGCTGCTCGACCGGATCCGTCATTCGAACGTGATCGCAGGCGAAGCCGGTGGGATCACCCAGCACATCGGTGCTTACCAGGTGGAGTGGCGCGGTCAGTTGCTGACGTTCATCGACACCCCCGGCCACGAGGCCTTCACGGCGATGCGCGCGCGCGGGGCCAGCGTCACTGACATCGTGGTGCTCGTCGTTGCTGCCGACGATGGTGTGATGCCGCAGACGGTGGAGGCGATCAACCACGCGAAGGCCGCGAAAGTGCCGATCGTGACAGCGATCAACAAGATCGACAAGGCGGATGCGGATCCCAATCGGGTGTTGCAGCAGCTGTCCGAGCACGGGCTCGTGCCGGAGGCCTGGGGTGGCGACACGATCACCGTCGAGATCTCGGCTCTTCAGTCCTTCGGCATCGACGAGCTGCTCGAGCAGCTCGTCGTGCTTGCCGAGGTGCTCGAACTGGGTGCCGACACCGAAGTCGATGCGAGAGGCGTCGTGCTCGAGTCGAACCTCGACATCGGCCGTGGTCCGGTCGCCACGATCATCGTGCAGCGTGGGACGCTCCGTATCGGCGAGCCGATCGTGGCCGGTGCTGCGTGGGGCCGGGTCAAGGCGTTGATAAACGACCACGGCGACCAGATCAAAGAGGCCTTCCCCTCCATGCCTGTGCAGGTGCTCGGGCTGTCGGAGCCTCCGATCGCCGGTGACGAGCTCCGAGTCACCTCGGACCTCTCGATCGCCAGAACTGTTGGCGACGCTCGTGAACAACGGCTTCGCTTCACGACGCTCGCACAGGCCTCGACTCTGTCGACGAGCCCGGGCGCGAAGCTCGAGGACCTCTTCGAGCAGATCCGGAAGGGCGAGACCGCGACTCTCACCCTGGTGTTGAAGGCAGACGTGCAGGGTTCGCTCGAAGCGGTCACCCAGAGCCTTCTCAAGCTAGAGCGCGACGACGTGAAGGTGTCCTTCGTCCATCGCGCCGTGGGTGGCATCACCGAGAGCGACGTGACGATCGCTGCAGCGTCAGGTGCGACGATCATCGGTTTCAACGTTCGTCCGGATCGCAGGGCCCGCGAGCTTGCCGAGAACCACAAAGTGGAGATCCGCACCTACGAGATCATCTACAAGCTCATCGAGGACGTGCAGGCGGCCATGGTCGGGATGCTCGCTCCCGAGATCGAGGAGATCGTCACGGGCGACGCCGAGGTCCGCGCCGTCTTCCGGGTCCCGAAGTTGGGTGCCGTCGCCGGCTGCTATGTCACCAACGGTGTCATCGCCCGGGGCTCCAAGGTCCGCTTCCTCCGGGAAGGCGTGGTCATCTGGAAGGGCGCGGTCTCCTCGTTGCGCCGTTTCAAGGACGACGTTCGCGACGTTCAGGCCGGCTTCGAGTGCGGCATTGGTCTCACCGACTTCCAGGACTTGAAGGACGGCGACGTGATCGAGACCTACGACGAGCGGGAGATCCCCCGTAGCTAAGCAATACGATCGCCGATCGTCGGCTGGCTACCCGCGGACCGCGCGTGTCAACGCCGTCCTCGTGCAGGTGCTGGGTGACGCGCTCGAGCGGCTCCGCGATGACGACGACCGGCTGGCCCTCTTGACGGTCACCGGCGTGAGCATCGAAGCGGACCTTCGCCACGCCACGGTCTATATGGCCTCGTTGCCCGACGGGGCTTTGGCGGTGCTCGAAGCGCGGCGCACCGAGCTCCAATCAGCCATCGCACGCGAGGTGAGGTTGAAGCGCACGCCGACGCTGAGCTTCGTCGCTGACCCGGCGGTCGCCGCCGGCGAGCGCGTGGAGGAGGCACTGCGCCGTGCCCGACAAGACGAGCCCTGACGGGCCCGGCTCGCCCGGCGCGCCTGCTCAGCTCTCTCAACCCGACGGGCCCGGCCAGCCGCCGCGGAGCGGGATCGACGACCCCGGCGGCTTCGTCGTCGTCGACAAGCAGGCTGGTTGGACATCCCACGACGTCGTTGCCCGCTGCCGCCGCCTTCTCGGCACCCGGAAGGTAGGCCACGCCGGGACGCTCGACCCCGACGCTACCGGGGTCTTGATCGTGGGCGTGGGGAGGGCAACCCGCCTGTTGCGTTTCGCAACGGCGTTACCGAAGACATACATCGGCGAGATCGTGCTCGGAGTGACCACCTCGACCCTCGATGCCTCGGGAGAGGTGACCGGGCACTTCGACATGGGCAGCGTCACTGTGGCGGAGGTCCGAGAGGCGGCGCGCTCGCTGACCGGTCGGATTGAGCAGGTTCCGCCCATGGTCTCGGCTGTCAAGGTCGGCGGGCGCCGACTGCACGAGCTCGCCCGCGAGGGGATCGAGGTGGCGCGAGCGCCCCGGGGCGTCGAGGTGTTCCGTTTCGAGGTCTTCGAAACCGGCGAGTCCGACTGCTACCGGGTTCTCGTCGAATGCTCGTCGGGCACTTATGTGCGTGTGCTGGCGGCCGATCTCGGGGTGAGGCTCGGCGGCGGCGCCCACCTGAGAGCGCTGCGCAGGGTGTCGATCGGGTCCTTCAGCGACGTCGAGGCTCTCGCGCTCGAGGCCGTGGCGCCCGAGCGGGTTCGCCCGCTCGAGGAGCTCGTGCGGGACTTGCCGGGTGCCGTCGCCAACCCCGAGCTTGCCCGGGCACTCGGCCACGGGAGGACAGTCGAGCGTCTTGCTCTCGGCGTCGTGGGTGATGGCCCTTGGGCCGTGCTCGACGAGTCCGGCCGGCTCGTGGCCATCTGCGAACCAGTCGGGCTGGAACGCGTCAGGCCTGTTGTAGTTGTGCAAACCGGTGACAGTCCCCGCGCTGGCGCCGAGTCGGCTACAGGCGACGAGTAGCCTCCCTCGGCGGTGGGACACGACAATGGCAGCGCGGTGACCATCGGGGCCTATGACGGGGTTCACATAGGCCATCGCCAGGTGATCGAACAAGTGCGGCGCAGGGCGGCAAATGGAGGGCTGCGCAGTGTCGTCGTGACCTTCGACAAGAACCCGGCCGCCGTCGTCAATCCGGCGTCCGCCCCGCCTCGGCTCACTGATATCGACCTGAAGCTCGAGCTCCTTGCCAAGACCGGCGTCGACCAGATCCTCGTCATCGAGTTCGACGCCGAGCGCGCCGAGGAGAGGGCGGAGGACTTTGTCGCCGAAGTGCTCGTGGCCGAGCTCTCGGCCCGCGTGGTCGTTGTCGGCGACGACTTCCATTTCGGCAACAAGCGCCGGGGCAACGTCGCGTTGCTGCAGGTGATGGGGGAGGAGGCCGGGTTCTCCGTGGAACCGGTCCACCTCGTCTCCGACGAACGGGCACACGAGGTCGTGTCATCGACGCGGATCCGGGCGCTCATCGCGAGGGGCGAGCTTTCCGAGGCGACGGCACTGCTCGGCAGACCCCATGAGGTGCGCGGGCTCGTGGTCGCCGGCGGCGGGCCTGAACCGAGCGGGCCGCCCCGTTTGGCCATCGAGGTCCCCGGCGAGATCCTGCTGCCGCCCGCAGGCGAGTACTCGGGCTTCACGGGCAGCGACGCGGGCGCGAGCGTCGCGGCACGCCTTCTGGTGGCCGGCCGCGTCGGCAAAGGCCCTCAGCGGATTGAGATCTCAGGGATCGAGGTGCCTCTGGCGCGGTTTGCGTTCCAGGGCGTGATGGGCGACGTCGTCCGGGCTCGTTTCGGCTGAGAGCGGTGCGGTGTCGTGGCCGGACGGGACGCGCCGTGGCCGCGTGGTTGCGGCGCAGTTAGCAGGTTGCGCATGGGTAAAGTTGCACCGTGGCCATCTTCTCCATCCGGGTGTTCGGCGACCCCGTCCTGCGCCAGCGTGCCGCGGAGATCGAGGAGATCGACGCCAAGATCGTCCGCCTCTCCGAGGAGATGATCGAGACGATGTACGCCGCGCCGGGCGTAGGCCTTGCCGCGCCGCAGGTGGGTATCGAGCGCCGGATCTTCGTCTACGACGTCGGCGAGGGCCCCATGACGGTGATCAATCCGGAGATAGTCGAGTCCCGCGGCGAGTGGGAGTACGAGGAGGGCTGCCTGTCGGTCCCCGACCTGCACTGGCTGATCGTCCGGCCCAAGGAGGTCCATCTCGTGGGCCACGACCTTCAGGGAAACGAGATCTCGATCGAAGGCGACGAGCTGCTCGGTCGGGTCTTCCAACATGAGCTCGACCACCTCGATGGCATATTGCTCCTTGAGCGTCTCGAAAAGGACCAGCGCAAACAGGCCATGCGTGTGCTTCGTGCCCGTGCGTTCTCCACCTCCCCCGAGAGCAGCCTCCACGCCTGAGCGGGAGCCTTCTGGTCGCGGCCGGTGACGAGGCTCGCCTTCCTCGGCACGCC
>PMZN01000027.1 GCA_003170375.1 Acidimicrobiaceae bacterium
CGCCAACGAGTCGAGCCAGCCGATCAAGGACGCGTCCAGGGTCCAGTCCGGCAAGACGTCCGGGGTGAGTGGCTCGTAGGCTCGCTCGATCGCTTTGCGTTTGGCCTCCGCGTCCGCGCGGGCGTAGATCTCGGTGGTGGACACGTCGGCGTGGCCGAGCAGGTCGCGGATGTAGATCAAGTTGACGCCGGCTTGGATCAGGTGCATGGCCCTGGTGCGCCGGAGCGTGTGGGGTGTGACCTGCAGGCCCGGAGCCCAGGCGGGGTCGCGCGCCCGGACGGCCCGCACGTGGCGGGCCAAGAGCTTGGCGACCCCGGAGCGGGTCAACCTGGAGTGGTTCGGTCCACAGAACAGCGGGTCCGCATCGGCGCCGAGGCCTCGGTGTGGATCGCGGTGCTCCAGGTAGTCGGCGATTAGTCGGGCGGTCGGCTCCATCACAGGGACGTATCGAGTCTTGGACCCCTTCCCGCGGAGCGTCACCGTCATCGGGTTGCAGCGTCGAACGTCCGCGACGTCGAGGTCGCAGAGCTCCTGGACTCGTGCGGCGGTGTCGTAGCCCAGGGCGAGCACGGCGGTGTCCCTGATAGCACGTGCGCCCGCCGCGCCGGGTTGGGCGAGTAGCGCCTTCACCTCGTCCCCACTCAAGTACCCGAGCTCTGGTGCCGCAGTCTTCTTCTGGCGAATCGCGAGGACTTGAGTGACCTCGTCGAGCCGATCGGGTTGCTCGGTGGCGGTGTAGCGGCAGAACGACTTGATCACCGCGAGCCGCTGGTTGCGGGTGGCCGGCGAGCAGTTCCGCTCGGCCTCCAACCAGTCCAGGAACTGCAGGACTCGGGGCCGGTCGATGTCGGCAAGGCGCAGCCTCTCGGGCGCGATGTGCTGAGCATCTTTGAACCAGGTGAGCAAAAGCTTCATCGCGTCGCGATAAGAAGCCACGGTCCTCGGTGAGACTGCACGTTCCTTGGCCAGATACTCGGTGAAGAACTTCGCCAGCCAGCGCCCGGCGAGATCCGGTGACTGCGTGGTCCGCCCGCTCACGGCTTGTCCTCGGCCGGTGCGGGGATGGTGTAGCCGAAGCGGATCTGGGCTTTGGCTATCACGTCGGGATAGGCGTCAGCGGTCAGCCTCAGGTAGTACTGGGTGCCGCGAAGGTCGGCGTGGCCCATGTAGCACGCCAGGTAGGGCAGCATCACGGCCAGGTCCGCTCCTTGCTCGGCCCATCTCCTCAGGTTGACGACGGCGAAGCCGTGGCGCAGCGAGTGGGGGTGGGGACCGCCCCTGAAATGGGGGATGCCGGCGTTGGCCAGATAGCCGCGAAACCGCATGTATATGGTCGCCTGGTTGATCGGCCTGCCCGCGGCGACGCTGTAGAACACGTGGTCGCTGCTCTCGGGGGCGGGGTGCGCGGCCGCTATGTAGGTGTCGAGGGTCGCAGCGAGCCGACCGGTGATTGGGACGGTCCTGCCCTCGCCGTTCTTCGAGTCACGGATCCGCAGCGTCGCGGCGCTCGTGTCCACGTCGGCAAGGGTCAGGTTGAGTGCCTCCGAGACCCTCAGCCCGGCTCCGTACAACACCCTGAAGAGAGCCGGATCGACCAACGCCTTGTTCGAGTACGAGGACATGGCCTGGAAGTCGATCGCGGCGAACAAACGGCACATCTCCTCGTCGCTCAGCACATAGGGCGGCTGGTGACGGACACGGAGCCGAGTCGTCGAGACCGGCGTGTAGGCGTGCCAGCCGAAGGCTTGGGCGTGCTCGACGAGTTGGCGTAGCACCACCTCGTTGCGCCTGATCGTGGAGGACCGCAGGTGGCGGCCGTAGAGGAAGCCGTCGACCGCTTCTTTGGTGATCGACCCGTCCGGGNNGTCTCAGGCATTGCGCCCACCGCCCCAAGGTGCCTTTTCGATGATGTCTTCGATGTCGAGCGCGCAACGCCGCAGTCTTTCGACGTCGAAGCGCAGGTAGTAGGCCTGGGTCGTGTCGCTGGAGGCGTGCCCCAACACGGCCGAGACCACCGGTATCGGCGTGTTATTGGCGATCATGGCGACGGCCAGCGCACTGCGAAGCGAGTGCATCCCGCAGACCTTGCCCGGCGGGAACTCGATCCCGGCGCGCGCCGCGTGCCTCGACAGACGCGAGGCGACCGACGAAGCGGACCCGAAGGTGTCGAAGGGGTGGCGGTGCTTGACGAACACCTTGTTGCAGGACGTTTCTGGGCGGCCGTGTCCGATGTAGTCGATGACAGCCCAACCGACGTCGTCGAGCAGCGGCAGGTTCAACGGCCGACCGGTCTTGTGCTGGACCAGCGTGATCGTCTTCGTCCGCCAGTCGAAGTCACCCAGGGTTAGTTGGCGCAGGTCCGAGATCCGCAGGCCCAGACGGGCGGTCGCCAGGATCATCGCGTAGTCGCGTTTGCCGGTAGCGGAGCAACGATCGATCGCACCCAGCAGCCGGCGGACCTCGTCTGCGCTCCACAGATGCGGCTCGGACTCGTGGCGGACGTACTTGTGCGGCGGCAGCCGGTCTGCCAGGTTGCGCGGTGTCCGACCCGTTGTCGCCAGAAAGGCCAGGAAGTCTGCCAGACATGACCTCATCGACGCGATCGTCTTGCGCCTCAGGTGGCCTTGGCGAAGAAGGAAGCCCGACAAGTCCTGTACACCGAGCTCGGCTATGTCGGCGGTGCCCACGTCCTCCAGGTAGGCCAAGAAGCAGCTGGCCGTCTTGTCTTTAGCGACGACTGTCGCCTCGGCGTTGGCGCGCTGGCGGCACCAGGAAAGGTAGTCGTCTCTGAGCGAGCGGAACGCCGCGGGACAGGCGTCCTTGACAGGTAACACCGTCGGGTCGACGTCGAGGGAACGCCCGGCCAGCGCGTCGGCCATCAACACCACCGGCCTGCGCACCGCCTGGACGGCCCTGTCCTTGACCGGTTCGCGTAATGACCCCAGCCTGACCCCGGTCTGCTTGGCTATGAAATCGACGCACACCTGCTCGCTCGCCGCGTCCAGGCCGCGTCCGGCCAAGAAGGTGGCGAAGCGCTCCAACACGACCTGTTGGCGCCACACCGTCGCTTCGGCCCTCCCGGCCTCGCGCAGCGCCGCCGCGACATGGCCGGCAGCAGCCTGGACATCTGTATCTCCCATGAGGATCACCTCTTCCATTCGGTAGTGGAATGAACGGACGAGGCGATTCTTCGCCGAGACGGACTACACCCGACGTCGTTGACAGCCCGCCCACGGCTGGCTCGACTCGTTGGC
>PMZN01000050.1 GCA_003170375.1 Acidimicrobiaceae bacterium
GCCCGGGTGCTTCTCGTTCTTGCCGACCTCGGGGAAGACGAGGGCCGGGCACCCGCCGAGCAGGTTCGGGTCCTTCTCGAGGAGCTCCGCCGGTATCGCCCGGAGCTGCTCGAGCGGCCGAGGATCATCGTGGGCTCGAGGGCGGACCGGCGCCCGGCCCGGATCGGCGGTACGCCTGCGGTCGTTCCCGAGCCGGCCGGCGGCGACCCGGCCAGTCCTGGGCTCGACCTCGAGATCTCCGCGGTGACAGGCGCCGGGTTGCCGCAGCTCCTCGGCCGGCTCGCCGTCCTGGTCGAGGAGGCCCGCGCCGACGCGCCGCTGCCGCGCCAGGCAACTGTGGTGCACCGTCCCGAACCCGAAGGCGTCACGGTGAACCGGGAAGGCTCCGTCTTCGTCGTGGCGGGCAGGGAGGCCACGCGAGCGGTGGCGGTCTCCGATCTCACCAACCCGGACGCGCTCGAGCATATTCATCGCCGCCTGAAGCGCATTGGCGTCGATCGTGCTCTCTCACGAGCCGGGGCGCACGACGGCGACACTGTTCACATCGGCGAACTGAGCTTCACCTACGAGTCGGAGCGCTGAGCGCAGTGATCGTAATAGCGAAGATCGGCACGAGCTCGGTGACCGCGGCCAACGGCTCTGTCGACACTGCTGCGGTCGGCAAGCTCTGCAGTGAGGTCGCCGGCTTGCGCCGAGATGGCCACACGGTCGTGGTCGTCACCTCGGGTGCGGTCACCGCCGGCGTCGCGGCGATAGCCCCGCTCGGCGGGTACCGAACCGACCCGATGACGCTTCAGGCCCTGTCGGCGATCGGCCAGCCGCGACTCATGCGCGTCTACGAGGACGCTCTGGCAGCCGAGGGCTTGCTCGCCGGCCAGGTACTGCTCGCGCCGCTCGATTTCGCCCACCGCCAGCGCTACCTGCATGCCCGCGACACCTTCACGCGGCTGTTGGAGCTCGGCGTCGTCCCGGTCGTGAACGAGAACGACGCCATTGCCGACGACGAGATCCGTTTCGGCGACAACGACCGATTGGCGGCCCTCGTCGCGCATCTGCTGCGGGCGGACATCCTCGTGCTCTTGACCGATACGGCCGGCCTGCTCAGCGCAGACCCGCGCCACAACGCGGAGGCAACGCTGATCGAGGAGGTCGCCGAGATCGACCATGAGCTCGAGCAGGTCGCAGGCGGCGCCGCGAGCCCCATGAGCCGGGGAGGCATGTCCTCGAAACTCGCCGCCGCGAAGATGGCCGTGTGGTCCGGCTCCCGCGTCGTGATCGCCTCTGCCCGGCGCCCCGCGGTCCTGGCGGACGCGGTCGCGGGACAACAGGGCGTGGGGACGATCTTCCTGCCACAGCGCCGGGCTCTCGGGGCGCGCAAGCTCTGGATCGCCTTTGCGCTGCGCCCCGCTGGCCGGATAGTCGTCGACGACGGGGCCCGGCGCGCCGTCGTCGAGCGGGGCAAGTCGCTGCTGCCCGCGGGGGTCGTGGCTGTGGAGGGCGCGTTCGAGGCCGACGACGCCGTCGAGATCGTCGGCGCAGACCATGTGATGTTCGCCAAGGGGATCGCCCGGCTCGGCGCGGCGAGGGCCACCGAGTGGGTGGGGCTGCACACTGGTGAGCTCTCCGACGACCTCCCTCATGAGGTCGTTCACCGGGACGACCTCGTCGTGCTCTAGCGTGTGAAGCCTCGTTGAGCTGACCAGGAGGGCGTTGCCGTGTCCGATCGATTCGTGGCGACCGACGCTGATGGCCTGCAACACCACGAGGGCCATCGCAGGCGGTGGCCGTTGCCGGTTCGCGAGGCGAACGGTTGGCAGCCGGGCGACGTAGTCGAGGCTGATGAGCAAGGCGCTCCGGTGGTTCTCGACGCGGGCCAGCTTCTCGGCCAGCTCGGCGAATGCGTCTTCGTAGCCGAGCCGGCCCGTGTAGCCGGTTCAGCTCGACTTGTCGCCGGCACCTCCTGGTCGGAGAAACAGGCAGCGGCGTTCGCTCTCGACTGTGTCGAGCACATCTTGGAGATCGTCCCCGGCAGCGCCGACGCAGAGCTCCCGGACGGCGGGACGCTCGGGGCGATCATTGCGTCGGCTCGCCAGTACCTCGAGACCGGCACCGGCACCGACGCCCACAGACTTGGTTTCGTTTCGCGGATTGCAGCCGCCCGGCGGCTACGCCGCGAGAGCACAGCGATCGGCGATGCCGCCTTCACGGCTGCCGCGCAAGCCGAAGGCCTGGGCGTCGACATCTTGAGCGACCCAGCGTGGGAGACGCTTGCCGCGGCACGTGACGCCGTGCTGGCAGCGGTCGAGGCAGTTCGCCACGTCGCCTTCCCGTTTCTTGCCGACCGCGAGACTCGCCGCTACGAGGCGCACGAGGAGCACAAGGTGGCCGAAGTCGACCAGGTGGACACGCCCTGGGGACGTTTTGCCGTAGGTGGCGCGGGACCGAAGTACGCACCGTCCTGGGTTGCGGCACGCGACGCCGCCGAGCGCTCACGCCAGGCTGCGGCCGACTTGAGCGGACCCGCGGCGGGCGAGGCCGAGCGGGCGTGGCAGATCGTGCGGCTCGTGGAGCGGCTCAGCACCGAATAGTTCCGAGCGCGCCGCAGCTAGCCTGAGGTCATGTCGACCACGTCACTGCCAGATCTGGGACAGCGCGCAAAGGCGGCTGCCCGGCTGCTCGCCACGCTCTCCTCCTCGGCGAAGGACGAGGCGCTCGTGTTGGCCGCAGACCGCCTGTCTGCCCGGTCAGACGAGATCCTGAGCGCGAACGCGAGCGATGTCGCCCGCTCGGTCGGAGCGGGCGCGTCACCGACGGTGGTCGACCGGCTCCGTCTCTCCGAGGCGCGCGTCGTGGCCATGGCGGACGGCCTCCGCTCGGTGGCGATGTTGCCCGATCCCGTAGGTGAGGTCGTCGAAGGCCACGTCCGACCGAACGGTCTTCGCGTGGAGCGCGTTCGTGTCCCGCTCGGAGTCGTCGGGATCATCTACGAGAACCGCCCGAATGTCACAGCCGACGCCGCGGCCTTGTGCCTGAAGTCGGGCAACGCTGCGATGCTCAGGGGCTCTGCGGGCGCTCTCGAGTCCAATCGCGTCATCGCGTCGTCGCTGCGAGAGGCGATCGGGAAAGCCGGGCTGCCGGCCGACGCCGTCCTGCTCGTCGAGGACACCGCGCACGAGACGGCGGTGGAATTCGTCCGGCTACGTGGTGTGATCGACTGCCTGATACCTCGAGGAGGCCCGGCGCTGCTCTCGATGATCCTCGAGCACGCCACCGTGCCCTACGTGCTCGACGGGGACGGGAACTGCCACGTCTACGTCGACGCCGCGGCCGATCTCGCCATGGCCGAGCGCATAGTCGTCAATGCGAAGACCCAACGACCGGGCGTCTGCAATGCCGCGGAGACCCTGCTCGTGCACGCGGACGTCGCGAACGAGTTCCTGCCCCAGATGAGCCGTGCACTGGCGGGTGTCGTGCTGGCCGCGGACGAGCGGGCCAGGCCGCTCCTGCCGGGATCCCGGCCGGCGACCGAGGCGGACTTCGCCACGGAGTTCTTGGCGCTCGAGCTCGCCGTCGGCGTCGTGGACGATCTCGATGCGGCGATCTCGCACATCGCCCGGTTCGGTTCGGGACACTCGGAGGCGATCGTCACCTCGGACCTCGAGGCTGCGACGCGTTTTGTCCGGCAGGTGGACGCAGCCGCCGTGCTCGTCAACGCTTCGACGAGGTTCATAGACGGCGGGGAGCTCGGGCTCGGCGCCGAAGTCGGCATCTCGACCCAGAAGCTGCATGCCCGGGGGCCGATGGGCCTGCGGGAGCTGACCTGCGTAAAGTACGTCGTCTACGGGGAAGGCCAGATCAGGCAGTGATGGCCGGTCCCGAGAAAGGCGAGCCGCGCTTCGCTTCGGTCGACGAGGTTCGAGAAGGGTTGGCCGCGGCGGGTTACATCGCCGACGACGGCCTGTCGGGGGTCGTGTACCTCGCCGACCGGCTTGCCAAGCCCATCCTCGTCGAGGGCCCTGCAGGCACCGGCAAGACCGAGCTCGCGAAGTCGACGGCATGTTTCCTCGGCGCCCGGCTCATACGCCTGCAGTGCTACGAGGGCCTTGACGAGGCCAAGGCGCTCTACGAGTGGAACTACAAAAAGCAGCTGCTGCGCATCCAGGTCGAACGCGAGGCCGAAGACGGTGGAGGTGCGCGGCCGGTGGGCTGGGAGTCGCTCGAGGAGGACCTGTTCTCCGAAGAGTTCCTGTTGACCCGACCCCTTCTCGAGGCGATCCGTGCCAGCGACCCCGTCGTGCTGCTCGTCGACGAGATCGACCGTCTCGAGATCGAGACCGAGGCGCTCCTCCTCGAAGTCCTGTCCGACTACCAGGTCTCGATCCCGGAGCTCGGCACCATCCGTGCAACTCAGATCCCTCTCGTCTTCCTCACGTCCAACAACACCCGTGAGCTCTCGGAAGCCCTGAAGCGGCGTTGCCTGTTCCTGCACCTCGACTACCCGTCGCTCGAGCGCGAACGGGCGATCGTGCTCGCCAAGGTCCCCGGTGTGACCGACGAGCTCGCGGACCAGGTCGCACGGATCGTCAGGTCGCTGCGCTCGCTCGATCTCAAGAAGCATCCGTCCATCTCCGAGACGATCGACTGGGCCCGGACGCTCGTGCTGCTCGGGATCGAGGCCGTGGACTCCGACACCGCGCGCTCGACGCTGCACGTCTTGCTCAAGCACCGGTCTGACATCGAAGTCGCGGCCAAGGAGCTTGCCGTCGCGTCCGGGTACTGACCGCCGGCACGCTGAGCGGAGTCCTCGTCCGTGCTCGACGTCCTCACCGGTTTCGTAGCCGAGTTGCGCCAGGCCGGCCTTCCCGTCTCGGTGGCAGAAGAGGCCGACGCGGCAGAGGCCCTCGGCCACCTGCCGCTCGAGGACCGGCAAGCGATCAAGTTCGCCCTCGGTGCGACCCTCGTGAAGTCCGCGAATCACTGGCGCGCCTTCGACACCGCTTTCGAGATCTACTTCTCGATACGGGGGCCGCAATTCTC
>PMZN01000117.1 GCA_003170375.1 Acidimicrobiaceae bacterium
TCCCCGTAGGGCAGCGAGCTCGAGATCTCGTTCGCCCGTTTCGTCAATCCGACGAACTTCAGGAGCTCCAGCGTCCTGAGATCGCTCTCGTGTTCCTCGCGCCGCGTCCGGGGCAACCTGAGCATGGCGCCGACGGCTCCGGTGTGCTGTTTGGACTCGACCCCGATCTTCACGTTCTCGAACGTCGTCAACGCACTGAACATCCGGGAGGTCTGGAAGGTTCTCGCCACCCCGAGCCGGTTCACCTTGTACGGCTTGCGCCCGATCACGCTGATCGCGTGCCCGTTCGCAGGGGTGAAGAGTATCGAGCCCTCCTGCGGCGTGTACACACCGGTCAGGCAGTTGAACAACGAAGTCTTACCGGCACCGTTCGGGCCGATGATCGACAGGATCTCGCCGCGGCGCAAGCTGAGCGACACGTCGCTCAGGCTGGTGACACCGCCGAACTTGAGGGTCACGTGCTGGATCGAGAACACGAGATCCTCTGCGTGTTCCGGGGCCACCTCGGGCATCAGGTCGGTCATTGCGTCTCCGGGCCTATGTAGCCGGGCTCGTCAAGGGACAACTTTCCGTAAGAGGACGGCAGTGTCTCTCCCATTGACGTGCTGCGTACGGGGCCGCCCGGACTTTCCGCATGNNATGATCCCCTGCGGCCGGAAGATCATCATGAGCAAGAGCAGGGCTCCGAGGTAGATGAACTCGTCCTGGAACTGGTAGTCCTGAAACGAGCGGACCTGGAGGTACTGGGGCAACCACTGGATTGCAGCTGCGCCGATTATCGCACCCGCGATCGAACCCATGCCTCCGAAGATCACGAAGACCAGGATCAGGATCGACGTCTGCACGATGAAATCGTTCGGCACCAGGCTCTGAACCTGGCTCGCAAAGAAGACGCCGGCAAACCCGGAGGTCGAGGCCCCGATGGCGAATGCCATGACCTTGTACTTCAGGGCGTTTATGCCCATGGAGTCAGCCGCGACCTCGTCCTCTCGGATCGCTGTCCAGGATCGTCCCACCCGGGAATGCTCGAGGAAACTGAACGCCACCGTGAAGACGACCGCAACCCCGAGGATCAGGTAGTAGTAAGGCAGCACCGTCCCTGTCCAGCCGTAGTTGACCGAGACGAGATTGGTCTGTAAGTGCACGGAGAACTGCGGGATGACACCCGGGGTTCCTGCCGGTCCGCCGGTGACCCCGTGGAGATTGTTCGCGATGATCTCGATGATCTCCCCGAATCCCAAGGTCACGATCGCGAGATAGTCCCCGCGGAGTCGAAGCGTGGGAGCTCCGATCAGGACTCCGGTGAGCATCGCGGCCAAGATCGAGAAGGGGATGACCCAGAAGGGGTTGAGGATGAACGGCGGCTGGATGGGCAGTGCGCCGGTGAAATAGGCCGTGGTGTAGGCGCCGATCGCCCAGAACGCGACGTAGCCAAGGTCGAGGAGGCCGGCGAAGCCGACGACGACGTTGAGGCCCATGGCGAGCAGCACGTAGATCGCCACCTGGGTCGTGAGGATCGACTGGATTCCCGGGTCCATGTGCAGAGGCCATTGGATGGCCACGAGGAGGGCCGCAATCGTGATCGCAGTCTTTCCGTATGCGAACTTCGCCTGTCTGGTGATCCCCGCGAATTCGTATTGGCCGGCGCGCGCCGGGTCCGACCCCCCGACGGCACGGACGAGGTCGGCTACCACCCAGACCAGGGCGCACGCGAGGACGATCGCACCGATGCCCATCACGGCGAGCCCTGCGGGGCGGCTGTGAGGCAGGACGTGGATGGAGGCGAACCAGTGTGCGACCGAATGCGGTGTCGACGCGCGCCAGGAGGCCCACGAGGTCCACATCAGCCACCCGTAAGCGAGGAGGATGACGCCCGCAAGCCCGGCGAGCCCCCGGCCTCGCCGGGGGACGAGCAGCTTGTGGACAATGGCGAGGCCGAAGAGAAGGCCCTCGAGCACTGTCAGGCCGAGAGCGAGCCACAGGAGCAGGAAGCCCAGGGTCCGGTCGTGCGGCACCGCTCCGATCGTGTTCAGGTACTTCGAGACAGGGTTGTGCATCCAAGCGAGAACCCCGTACAGGGCGACGAGCCCGTAGCCGGCAGGTCTTGTGATCCGCGGCGAGCGTGACTCGAACAGATAGACGACCAGCTCCATCGCCGCGAACGCGAAACCGATCTGGACGCAGACGCCGCCCTTCCACGTGTCGTTCGGTGAGATCCACGAAACCCAGATGAAGCCGAATGCGACGATCGCCAGGTCGATGGCCAGTCGCATCCTTCGCAGCGCGGCCACCCGGACGATCGACGAGCGGAGGCGGGTGGCTCTCGAGCTTGCCCCCCTGCCGACAACCTGCCAGGTCGTCAAGATGCTGAACAGGGCGGCACCGAACCCGAGGAACCAGAACAGCCTGGGGATCTGCAGCGAGCCGGTGAACCCTGAAGTCGGCGCGGCGTTCGTCCCGGGGGGTCCGGTCATTATCGCGAGGATCAGTGCAGCCGCTATGCAAACACCGAGCCGCCGCGCAGCTGCACTGGCGGCGAGGCGCGCAAACTGGGTTGAGAGCGGAACCCGCGCCGGTTTGTCGACGGGGCTGGGACCCGGGCGCGCCTCGGTGTCGAGGCCGGTCGGCGTCATGCTTCCCTCCCCAAGCGCTCACCCAAGATGCCGGTCGGGCGGAACAGAAGGAGCATGACCAGGACGCCGAAGGCGACGACGTCCTGCCATTCAGCAGACATCCAGCGCAGCGGGATGCTCTCGAACACCCCGAGCAGCAAGCCGCCGATCATCGCTCCCCGGATGTTGCCGATGCCCCCGAGGACCGCGGCGGTGAAGGCCTTCAATCCCGGTACGAAGCCCATTGTGTAGATGACGCCGAACTGCAGGCCGAAGAGGAAGCCTGCGGCGCCACCCATGAGCCCGCCGAGCACGAAGGTAAGTGCGATCGTCCTGTCGATGTGCACACCCATGAGGCTTGCGGTCTCGGCGTCCTGGGCGACCGCCCGGATACCTTTGCCGAGCTTCGTCCGGTTCACGACGGTATCGAGCACGAGCAGCAGAACGAGTGCGGTGACCATGGTCAGGATCCAGTCGGACTGGACACCGACTCCGCAGAGGGAGAAAGCGTTGCCTTGGATCACAGTGGGCGTCTGGATGAACGCCGTGTAGCGCCCGAACTCCTTGCCCGCGATGTTGTAGAGGAAGAAGGACGCGCCGATAGCACTGATGAGGTACGTGAGTCTGGGTGCGTTGCGCTTGCGCAAGGGTCGGTACGCGACCCGTTCGAGCACGAAGGCGGTTGCACCGCCGGCGAGGGCTCCGGCGACTATTCCGACGAGCATGAACCCGATCGCCCAGAATCCCGCCGGAGTGGACGTGCCGAGGACCGCCCGCATGGCGAACAGGCCACCGAACCCACCGGCCATCACCACTTCGGAGTGAGCGAAGTTGATGAGCCTGAGCACGCCGTAGACCAGGGTGTAGCCGAGCGCGATGAGCGCGTAGAGGAACCCGTTGGCTAGACCGCCAACCACGAGCGAGACCCAGATGTTGTTGTGCGCTATGAACGCCGGGCAATGCATGCGTTCGGTTCACTCTCCTCAGCCTTGCGCAGCAGATTACTCAGTTGCAGCGAAAGGGCCGAATCATGGAAAAGCCGGGCACCCCGCGGAGTCGCGGAGTGCCCGGCTCGTTCACACGTTGCTGAGTGGTACTACTCGAGCCCGAGTTGGACCAGGGTGCCGTGTTGAACTTGGTTCACGTAGATCGCGTTGCCCTTTATGTTCCCGTTGGACGTGAAGGAAATCGTCTTGGTGAGGCCGACGTAGGTGATCTTGTGAAGGCCGGCGACCACCGCGGCGCGGGTGATGGCCATCGTGCCGGTCTTGCCGGACGAGAGGAGCTTCATCTCGGAGATGATCGTGTTCGCTGCATCGAACGCCTCAGCTGAGTAGATGGCCGGGGCGAACTTCGCGATCTTCTTGAAGCCCGCGGCGAACGTGTTGTCAGCGGCGCTCTTGCCGATCACTGCGCAGGCGCAGGTGGCGTACACGCCACTGGCGGCGCTCGTCGGGTTGGTGCCTGCTATGAGCGAGATGCTGTCACTTCCGTCACCGCTCATCACCTTGCCCTTGTAGCCCGCCTTGTGCAACGCGCCGAGCAGCAGGCCGAGGTCGCAGTAGTAGCCGCCGTAGAACACCATCTGTGGGTTGGCACTCACGACGGTGGCCGCGTCATCGGGGTACTGCGTCGGGCTCGCGGTCCCGTCGCTGCACTGGGTAGTGCCCGGGAACGAGTTGGTGGTCACCTTTGCGCCGTCCTTCTTCGCCTGGCCGGCAAAGGCGCCGGCAAGGCCCACGCCGTACGTGCCGGCGTCGTCGACGACGTACAGCTTCTTGAGCTTGAGCGTGTTGACGACGTAGTTGGCGTCAGCTGGTCCCTGAACGCCGTCGTCCGCGACGACCCGGAAGAAGTTCTTCCATCCGAAGCTGGCGAGCGCCGGCAGGGTCGCCGACGGGCTCACAGTCGCAAGGTGGTTCGCGCTGAAGGTCGGCTCGGCAGCCTTGGTGGCACCCGAGAAGGCGGGGCCGACAACGGCGATGACCGACTTGTTGGAGACGAGCTCCTGGGCGTCGGTCGGCGAAAGCGTCGCCGAGCCCTGGTCGTCCTTGGCGATGTACGTGAGCTTGAACGGAAGGTTGCCGAACGCCGACTTCCCGGAGTTCGCCTGGCTGATGGCGTACTGGACCGCGTATGCCATGTTCAGACCGAGCTGCGCGTTCCCACCCGAAAGCGGGCCTTCGTACGCAAGATCGAACGTCGGCTTTGCTGTGGCCTGGTGCTTGGCGTTTGCGAACGCCGCTCCGCTCAGACCGGCAAGCACGAGTGCTCCGACCACGAGCGGCACGGCGGCCTTGATGAGCAACTGCCTCATGAGGTCTCCTCCACTTAGGTATGCACTTGGGGAGCTCCCGTTTGCCCCCCCAGTACCTGTCCACGGACAGTGCGGAAACCTTACTGTGTCAGTGACAATTGAACAAGCCGGGACGTAACCAAGACGTAACCGAGCAGCAACACAAGTTCTGAGGGGAGCGTGCCTACGCCGATCGCGTTAGCAGGCAACGGCGGATAATCGGAATTCGAGAACGACCTGCCCGTTTGGCTCGGCGCCAAGTCCGTCTCCGAGTCGCCGGGCCGCGGTCCTCAGTTGATGATCGTGACGAGCGTTCCGTAGGCGAGGTAGGGCCAGGCGCGAGCTGCATCAGCGAGCGGCAGCTCGACGCAACCGAGGCTCTGCGGGATGCCGTAGTCGGCGCGATCCATGTAGTGCACCGCGTCGTTGCCGTTGAAGTACGCGATGTACTGGACCAGGTCCGCATAGCGCCGCCCGTCCGGGTTCGTGCCTCGCATGACCTGTCGCCGAAGACGCGTGTAGACGGGGAACGTGCCGTCGGGCGTCGGAGACCCGGCGATGCCGGTGTTCGCGAGACTGCGAAGGACGACGCCCCCGTCGTGGTAGATCGTGAGCGACTGCGGGTCCGCTTTGTCACCGATCGCGTAGTTGTACCCGCCGGTGTTGACGGTGTTCGCGGCAAGGGCGTCGATCAGGGAGGTCCACACCCCGGCTTCGACGTCTCCGTTCGGCACGAGACCATGGTCGGCCTGGAAGGACATGATGAGCCCGCGCGTGAAGGTGTTGTCGATACCGGGCTGCCACATCGCGCGCAGCCGAGCTGGCCAGCCATTGTCCCGCCAGGAGTAGCGACCAGAGGGCGGGTTGTAGAGCGCAGCGAGCTGGGCACCGGTGTTGCTCGGCTCGATCGGTGTGCCTGTCGGCGTCCAGGCGAGCGGTGAGTAGCCGAGCAGGGAGAGGAGCTCCTGGAGACGGACGACTGATCCGTTCGCGACCCGGAACTGCTCTATAACGGATTGGCTGAGCTGGCCGCCGCCTGAGCCGACGACTCCAGCGGGACCTCCTGGCACGGTGATGGCGATCTCGCCAAGTGGCGCGAGATCGGTACTCGGCGTGAAAGTGAGCGTCGCTCCGCTTGCTCGCCAAGACCCGGCTGTCGTCGGGCTGAGGATCGGCAGGGGGGAGCTTCTCGAGAGCGGGGAGGACAACGTGATGGTGATCGGTGCACTCGCGGAGACTCCTGTCGTTCCGTTCGCCGGAGCGATCGAGACGACGCTCAGCGCCGGAGGAGCGGCACTCGTGCTCCCTGGGGATCGGCCGGATTGGTGGCTGTGTCCTTTCGCCTTGGGCGACGTCCGATGATCGATGCTGCGCGTGACGAACGCGCCGATCACTCCTCCCACACAGAGGACGAGAACGATCGTTGCGAGGACAAGAACTGGTGAACGTCGACCCCGTGCACGGTGGGTGGTCGTAGCGACTCCATTTTCCTCGGTCTCGACAGTTCACCTTATCGAGGGTCGCCTCGCGCCACGGTCCAGCCCGATCGCGACGGCTGGTCGAGCTCAACTCGGCGGCAAACCGAGGTCACTCCGAACAACATCGCCAGCGCGTATTGCCTTCTCCCCACTGGCTATGAGTTGAGCGGCATCTTTCTTGATGTGGGCCACGGTTTCTGTTTTCACAGCTTCCAGATTCTTGATGACGACGCGGTCATCGGCGACCAGGGTCTGAATGTCGGTTTCCGTCTTGCCAGTGACGGCGATGGGCAATATCG
>PMZN01000199.1:0-6587 GCA_003170375.1 Acidimicrobiaceae bacterium
TGATCCGATGGCCACGGAGGCCCTGGCGCGCGCGGGCTGCAAGGTCGCGGACCGGGGGGATGAGCTCCAGCTCCGTTCCAGCGATCAGCTCCCAGCGGACTCGACCGGGCGGACGAAGCGGGCCTCGGACCCGGACGGTTCGCGTCGGTGTGATGATCCAGTCGACCCGAACGTCGTGCTCGGCGGCTACGGGCTCGATGTCGACGACCTGGCAGTCGTGCACGATGTCGACGATCTCGGTCGACTCGTCGGTGGAACCGCCTCGGACAACAGTGCCCATTCGAGATCGAAATACCCGTGACCTTTGCCGAGCCGAAGGCCGTCGAAGCTCACGGCAGAGCCTCCCGTGACGAGAAGGCCGATGTGACCAAGCTTCGCCACCTCGTCCAAGTTGACCGGCCGGGCATAGTGGTCCATGCCATCCAGAGTCGCCGCGTAGGCCAGATCGCTCACAGGTACGTCCCGCGGGTCGAGTGCAAGAAAGCCGCGGCGGATTCCATAGGTCGACATCAAGAACGCCTTGCCGTCGGAAATGGCCGCTCTGCGGACCGGCTCCGTGCTGTTGTCAGGAGTGATGAAGATGAGCTGCGAGCTGGTCCACGACTCGAAGCTCCGTAGCCGCTCGGCGCAGACGTCGCTTCTCTCGAAGTCGGCAATGAACGACGCGAAGTCCCAGTGAAAGCGCGAGTCGGGGCGGGCGACGCTGCGGAGCGAGGTCCAGACCTTCTCGCGGACCAAGCGCTGAGCATCGGTCGCGGTTGGCGGTTCGGCTGCGGCGCGCGACACAGGTCTGCCGGCATCTGCGGTCCTGGTGCCGGCGATTACCGCCCGCGCCGAGCTCAGCTGGCGCAAGGGATCGATCTCCGCGAGCCGGGCTTCGTCCACTAGCTCCCAACGAATTCCCGACGGGTTCCGGCGTCGGCCGGCGATGCGCATAGTTCGGGTTGGAGTGAGTATCCAGTCGGCGGCAGTGTCGTGGCTCGAGGGTGTGAGGCCCAACTCGACTACCTGGCAGTCGTGGACACAGACCANNACGAAGTCCAGCCGGCCGAGATCGCGAACAAAGTCCAATTCCACTTGCTTTGCGAGCAACTGGGCACCGTCGAGCGTTGCCGCGAACCAGGCCTCGGAGGGCGCAACACTGCCCGGCGCGACGAAGTGGAAGCCCATGGCCACGGCGATCGTCTGCAGGAGCGGGCGACCCGTCCTGATGAGGGACCGCCTCACCTCTTGCAGGCAGTTGTCCGGCGCGACAAAAACGGGTCCGGCGCCCCGATAAAAGGGCAGCTCCTGCAGTCGCGCGGGCAGTTGTTCGCTGCCTTCGAAGTCGGGAATGAACTTGGTCAGGTCGTAGACGAAACGGGTGTCGGGACGGGCGACCGCCCGAAGCCGCTCCCAGACGGCCTCGCGAATCGCCGCCCTTCCTGCTTCGGTTCCCTCGCCTACGTCGTTCCCCACGATTGCCCCTTCGATGCGGTGATGCGGTCAGATCAGCTCACGCCGCGTGCTTTCCNNTGGCCGGCACCGAATGACCTCGCTCGGGGTGACGATCACGTCCACAGTGACGTCGTGCTCGGCATGGGGCACCGGCTCGTCGACGACTTGGCAGTCGTGCACCGACACGAACACCGGCGTGCTTGGGCCGACGAGGCCCATCTCGGAGAGCAAGCCCCATTCGAGGTCGAGATAACCGTGGCCCTTGCCGAAGTGCACGCCTTCGCGGCTGACCGCTGCTGCGCCGGTCACGAGCAGGTCGAGCGGACCGGCTGAGCGCAGTTCCTCGAAGGACAGCTGGCTACCGAAGCGCTCCATGCCGTCGAGAGTCGCCGCCAAGCTTCGGGCCTTGGAGGAGACCTGATATTCGTTCAGCATCACGACTCCGCGAAGCATCCCGTAGGTGAAGACGAGGAGCCTCTTGCCATCGGCCAGTGCCTGGCAACGAAACCCTTCCAAATTGTTGTCCGGCATCGTCACGATCGTGCGAGCGCTGGGGTATTCGGGCATCTGGCGAATTACGTCCACGCACTTCGAGCTTCCCTCGAAGTCGGGAATGAAGCTCGTGAAATCGAGGTGGAACCGGGAATCAGGCTTGGCCACCTGGGCCAACCTGTCCCAGACAACGCGGCGAAGGCGCGCTGCCGGGTTGACGAAGGTGCCTCGTCCCGCCTCTCGCCACAGCAGGCCGCTTCGCTCGAGATCGGCGATGGCCCTTCGGAGCGTGCCTCGGCTCACACCGAGTTGCTCGACCAGCTCCCACTCGGGCGGAGCATCGTCTCCTCGCCGAGGGGGCCTGCCAACGCGAGAGCCTCCACCTGCTCGGCCACTTGGCTGTACAGCGTGCGCCCGCCATGGGACCGATCTGCGGAGGAGACGCTCTGAGGCATGTTCAAATGTATAGACATTTGCTTGGGCCTGTCAATGGCGAATGCTCAGGGCAGGCAAGTCAAGCGGCCGGCTGTCCGTGCTTCGGTAGAGTTGACACGGCGGTGCTCGTCTGTGAGATACAAATCGACATTGCAGGCAACTGCCGATGAATAGAGACAGCGGTTGCGTGCACGAATGGGATGCATAGGCCCGCNNGCCAGCCGGCAAGTACGCTTGACAGGTGACCGATCAGGGATGGTCGTCTCCGGCCTGTCCGCATGGACATGGTCGGCAGGAGCCCCGTGGCACCAGGAGGAGCGCTCGAGCAGATGGACTTGGACTCCGGTGGGCACGCTGAGGAAGCCGTCGGCAAGATGGGGCGCGTTTCCGTGCCTATTTCCCAAGGCGTTCCAGGCGAGGTAATCATCCAAATCCGCGGGGGCTCGGAGGCCTACACGGCGTACACTGAAAGTGAAGAGCCGCTCGCGGTGAACACACGTATCGTCGTCGTTGAGCAGCTGTCGTCGCGGACGCTGCTTGTGACGAGCTGCTGATCCGCCGAGAGAAAGAGGGCGGATGTTCTTCTACAGAATCCCAGCGCCGAACGAGGCGATGGTGGTGTCGGGATCCAAGCGCGGCAGTGATGGCGGACAATTCCGCATTGTGACGGGCAGGGGGTCTTTCGTCTTGCCTTGGAAGAACAAGGCTCGCTGGCTCTCACTCGACCTCAGAGAAGCCCTCATCTCCGAGAGCTGTGTGACCAAGCTGCGCATCCCGCTCACGGTCGAGGCTGTGGCGGTTTTCAAAGTCGGCGACGACAACTCCTCGATAGCCAACGCAGCGCGTCGTTTCCTTGATCAGCAGCAGGGTATGGAACGGCTCACCTCACAGGTCCTCGCCGGGCACCTGCGCTCGATTGTCGGTGGCCTCACGGTCGAGGAGATCATCGGTGATCGCAACCGGGTGGCTCAGGAGGTGAAGGCAGCCTCGACCGACGAGATGGAAAAGCTCGGTCTCGTGATCGATGCCTTCCAGATCCAAGAGATCAAGGACGCCACCGGCTACATCGAGAACCTGGCCGCTCCACACGCCGCGGCCGTCGCACGCGATGCACGCATCGCCGCTGCCCAAGCCGACCAAGCTGCCACCGAGAAGGAGCAGGAGGCAAACGCGTTGAAGGCGGGCTTCGTGCGCGAGGCCGAGATCAAGCAGGCGGGCTACAGGGCCGAGATCGAGCAGGCCCAAGCTGCCGCGAGCCAGGCCGGCCCTCTGGCGCAGGCCAAGGCGAGCCAACAGGTGACCGAAGAGCAGACCAGGCTCGCCGCCCTCCAGGCGCAAAAACGCGAGAAGGACCTCATCGCAGAGGTCGAGAAGCCTGCTGACGCCGATGCCTACCGCACGATCCGTCTTGCCGAGGCCGACAGGGATGCCATCAAGGCGAGGGCCGAGGCGCTCGCGGGCGGCAACCAGAGCCTTATCGCAGCCAACAGGATCGTCGAGCAGCTTCCGGCTCTAGTGGAGGCGGCGGCGAAAGGGCTCAGTGGGGCGAACATAGTCCTGGTCAACGGCACCGAGGGTGTGACGGATCTGCTGACGAACCTTGTGACCCAGGGCTACTCGATCTACGAGGCGATCAAGGGGGGCGTCCCTCAGACCTTGACCAAGCGGCTCGAGGCGCCGGTCGGCAATGGTCCTGTACCAGTGGCGACCGCCGATCAGAACACCGGTGCGGCGTCAGCTCCCGTCATCGGCGGCCCCACCTCCTGATCGAATAGGGAGCACCATAGGCCTCCACCGCGTGGCGCAGAAGAGGGCCGGGGGGAGCAATTCTGAGCATGCGAATACGCGGCAAGCAGTAGGTGGGACAATGCGCATATGTTCGAGCGCTTTACCGATCGGGCACGCAGGGTACTGGTCCTGGCTCAGGAAGAGGCACGCCTCCTGAACCACAGCTTCATCGGGACCGAGCACATCCTGCTCGGCCTCATTCACGAGGGCGAGGGAGTCGCGGCCAAAGCGCTCGAGTCCCTCGGCATCTCGCTCGAGGCCGTGCGCGAGAAGGTCGAGGAGACGATCGGGCCCGCGGGGTCGGCCCCGACAGGGTCCCCACCGTTCACGCCACGTGCGAAGAAGGTCCTCGAGCTGTCCCTCCGGGAGGCGTTGCAGCTCGGCCACAACTACATCGGCACCGAGCACATGTTGCTCGGGCTCGTGCGCGAGGGCGAGGGTGTCGCCGCCCAGGTCCTCGTCAGCCTGGGCGCCGACCTGACCCGTGTCCGCCAGCAGGTCATCCAACTTCTCTCGGGCTACCAGGGACGTGAGGGTGAGGGGGACGTGCCGGCTGGCGCCATCGCTCAGCTTCAGCGGCGGCGCCCCGGATTCTCCGCTGTACCGGTCGGCAAGCAGTGGTCAGCGCAGGTCGTGCGTACGGGACGGCGACCGGACGATTACGCGAATGGCTACGCCGAGCTGGCAGAGCTCGTCATCGCGTTCGGGTTCGACCTCGACGACATGGATGACGGGGAGATCACGCTGAGCTCGGTCGAGACGACCGAGGGTCCCGGGTTCATGGTCAGCGTGAAGCACCGGATCGACGACGAAACGATGGGGGAGGGACCGCCTTCCTGATTCCTCAGGAGCTGGTCGGCGTCTCCAGTGCGTGGGGCACGATCTCGACCGGGGCACCAAAGGCGGCACGGTGGCTGGCTCGGCGCAGCGCGGCGAGCACTGGGCGCCCGGCGACCAGGATCAGTCCGGCGTTCAGCGCGGCCCGGGGCAGGTCGAACCCGAGCGATGTCGCGGAATGGAACAGCAGGAAACGGACCAGGTTGTGAGCCACTGACGCCCCCGGCTCGAACGAGAGGGTTGACGCGGTGCCGGCGCCGAAGGGCCAGAACCACAGGTCGAGCAGCAACCCGTAGGCAAGGCAGGCAAACGCCGCGTAGGCCGCCAGCACGACCAGTTCGCGACGGCCCCGCAAGTGTGGGAGGCAGCCGGCTCCATAACCCATCCACGCCGCGGCCATCATCTGGAAAGGCAACCACGGACCGACGCCGCCGGTGACGAGCGCCGACGCGAAGAGGGTGAGAGCGCCGAGCAAGAAGCCGAAGTGGCGCCCGAACACGTAGCCCGCCGGGAAGAGCAGGAAGAAGACGGGCTCGAATCCGGCCGCGCCGCCCGAGGGAAGCCGCAGCGCAGCGCCGCATGCGCCGAGCACACCGAGCATGGCGACGCCCTTTGCATCCATGCCACCAGAGCTGAACTCGCCGAGCACCGCTACGAGCAATAGCGGCAGGAGCGCCGCGATTACCCAGGGCGCATCGCCGGCGTGAGCCTGGTTCAACGCCCCATGCGCCGGGATGAACAGCGGCCAGAGGAACGCCACCGCTCCGAGCACTGACGCGATCGCGATGGCGAGAGAGCCGAACCGGTCGAGACCCACGGGTGGCTGGCCGTGAGAGGCGGTCACGAGGACGCCCTGTTCTCTCGGGGCCGCTCGGCGAGCGCTGTGGCGACTTCCTCCACCGTCAGCCACTCCGCCGGGGCGAGGATCCGGGCCACTTGGGAGGCAAGGCCGGCTGAATGGCAGACGACCGAACGGGCGAGACCGTCGGTTATCACCTCGCCGTCGGCGAGCACGACGACCCTGTCGGCCACCTCGGCCACCAATTCGACGTCATGGGTCGCCACGACGACACAGCGGCCCCGGGCCGCGAGCCGGCGGAGCAGGTGGGACAGCCGCTCCTTGGCGCCGTAGTCGAGACCGCGCGTGGGCTCGTCGAGCAGCAGCAGCGGTGGCTCTGGCGCCAGCACTATCGCCAGCGCGAGCGCGAGGCGCTGACCTTCGGAGAGGTCCTTCGGGTGCGTGTCGTCGGAGATGCCGCCGACGATGGACTCGAGCACCGCTCGCGTCGTCCCCTCGGCGAGCCCGCCGTCGCGGTCGCCGTCTCGGCATTCGGCTGCCACAGTCTCGGCGCACAGCAGCGCTCCGGGGTCCTGGGGCACGAGACCGACGAGCCGGATCGCCTCGGACGCGCCGAGCGCGGCGGGCGTGCGACCAAGGATCTCCACCGAGCCTCGCTGGGCGCGGCGAAGCCCAACGAGGTGGTGGAGCAGGGTGGACTTCCCGGCTCCGTTTCTTCCCATGACCGCCATCACTTCGCCCTCATGGAAATCTAGGGTGACGTTCGCTAGTGCCGGGATCGGCCCGTAGGCGGCGGTGA
>PMZN01000199.1:6679-17252 GCA_003170375.1 Acidimicrobiaceae bacterium
CACCAGGAGCGGTGCCCAGCTCGACGACGATGTCCGCGAACTGAACGATGCGCTCGAGGCGGTGTTCGGCGACGAGGATGGTGGTTCCCTGGTCGTGGACGAGGCGCGCGAGTGACGCGAGCACCTCCTCGGCTGAGACGGGGTCGAGCGATGAAGTCGGCTCGTCGAGCACGAGAGCGCGAGGCGCGGCAGTGAACGCGGCGCCGATGGCGACGCGCTGGCGCTGACCGCCAGAAAGCGTCGTGATGGCTCGCTGGCGCAGTGCGTGCAGGTTCAAGGTGTCCAGCACGTCTTCGACTCGCCGGCGCATTGTCGCCGAGTCCATGCCGAGGTTCTCCATGGCATAAGCGAGCTCGTCTTCGACCGTGTCCGCGACAAAGGTCGCGTCGGGGTCCTGGCCTACGAAACCGACGGCATCGGCGAGGTCGCGGGGACGGTACTGCTCGGTGCTGCGACCGTCGACGGTCACCGTTCCATTGAGCCGGCCGCCGGAGAAGTGCGGGACGAGACCGTTCACGCAGCGAAGCAGCGTCGACTTCCCGGAGCCCGTCGTGCCGATGACGAGAGCAAGATGGCCTTCTTCAATCACGAGGTTCACGTTCTCGAGTGCCGGGGCCGAAGCGCCGGGGTAGGTGACCGTGACGCGGTCGAAGGCGATCACGCCACGGCCTCGTGGAGCTCGGCACGCAGAGGCGCCGGTCTCGGAGCAACAGCCGACGGCACGGTGGCGGCGAGGATACCGGCCAGCGCGAGAACCGGGCCCGCTGGCAGCGCGAGGGGATAGAGCGGCTGGACAAGCGCGTTCGGGTCGTTGCTTCCCGCTGCCACGACCCCGGCAACGGCCGCGAGGCCGGCCGCTACGACGAGCCACTCGGCGCCGAGCCAACGGTCGGGCCGGTAGCGGGTCCTCGAGCCGTGCGATGAAGCGACGAGGCCCCCGATGACGAGGGCGCCACCGACTAGGACGACGGCGAGCCCGATTCCTGAAGCCGAGCCGGAGTCGAGCACCTCGAACAGGCCGATCCCAAGCCCGACGAGCCCTCCGAGTGTCGCCGCCGCGGTGACCTGGCGGCGCCTTGGCGAAGTGGAGCGTCGCCCGAACCCGCGGGCGTCCATGGAAGCCGCCAGCGCCACCGAGCGCTCGAGCGCGCCGTCGAGGACCGGCACCGCCAGGCCGCGCCACCCCTTCAGGCCGCGCGTGGCCCGGCCCCTCAGGCGTCTGGCGTCTCGGACCCGGGCAATCGAAAGCACGACCTGTGGTGTGAACGAGATCGCCACAGTGACCGCGACCGCCACTTCGTAGAGGCCGGCCGGCACGCATCGCAAGAGCCGGAAGGAGCTTGCGAGGGAGTTCGCAGCACCGAAACAGGCCAGAATCACGGCTATCTGCAATCCTTGGCAGAACGCCCCGATTGTCTCTTGAGCCGTCACAGGACCTCCGATTGTCACACCGGCGGCCCACGACGGAAGTGGGAGCGAGGGAAGCGTGAACCAGGTGGCGCCAGGCACCCGGTTGCCGAAGAGGACTTGGACGACCACGCGAATGACTATGACGAAGAGCCCGAGGCGCACGAGCGCGCCGAACGAGCGGGCCCAGGGACTCCTGCCACGCCTTGTGGTCACGACCCAGGCGACCACGGCGAATAGGAGACCGAGCAGGAGCGGGTTCGTCGTGCGGCTGCCGGCGACTGCCAGCGCCCCGGCCCAGCACCACCATGCGATCGGGTGCAGCGGCTGGAGGCGGGTGCGCAGCATCTAGGTGACGCGGTCACTCGCGCGTCGGGAGCGAAGCAGCGCCCCGGCGCCGACGAGAAGGATCAGGGCGGTGCCGACAATGAAGAGGGTCGGGTTCGGGCGCCTCCCGCGGCCGCCCGGCGGGCTTGCCGGGCCGGCCACATGGCCGGACGAGGGCCGTGACGAAGTCGTCGTCACCGCGTTGGCCGAAATCTCGAGCGCAGCAGCGCTCGACGCGGCCCGTGGTGGTGGGTCAGCTGGGGTCGCGCTCCCATCAGGCTCGAAACGCCATCCCTCGACGTCACCTTTGGAGACCTTCCACTCCCCGGGTCCTCCGCTTGCGTACCGCCATCGCCTCCCTCCGTGCCAGTAGGCCCAGTAGGCGTAGTGGCCCCCCGACTGGGTCCCGCAGCCGCTCGTCGGGTACCCGTCAATCGCGCACAAGAGCCCGGACTCGCCATAGCGGGGAGACGGGTACCCGAGGAGAGCGGCCTGTGCTTGCAGCACTTGCGCGTCGCTGTCACCGGGCTTGACCAGAAGGCACGTGACGATGACCTTGCCGTTGACCCCACCGAAATCGGCGACGACCGCGACGACGATCCGGTCTTTGGCGGCGTGCGCGGGGACCGCGCATCGCGGCGAGGGGTCCTTCGACTGTCGCGCTGCACTCGCCGTCGCACGCTGCACCGCTCCGGGAGCCACGGTTGCGACGACTGTCGCGGCGAAGGCCGCGGCGGTCACGGCCGCGATGGCCCCGAGTGTCGCTGCCGACCCAATGAGGAGTCGAGCACCGCTGACGGCCACAACTCTCGTCGGCATCGCGGGAAGGCGTCTCGCCGATCTTGGTCGATGCTCGTTCATGTCGCCATAGGGAGCTGCGGCGGGGTCAAAAGGGTCAGCCCGCGCTGCAGCTGAAACTGAACTCAGCGGGGGACAGCTTGCGGGGTCTGATGGGCAGCGTCTCACCCGCGACCGCCGGGACCGCCTGCAACGTGGCGTACTGGTTGGGGGCACCGTAGTAGGAGAACTCGCCCCGTTCGCTCGCGGGCGCGTTGCAGCGGTACTGGAAGTTCTCGAGGGCTCGCTCGGGCGTGACGGCGTCGCGCACGAGCTGGTTGTCATTGATCGCTCGCAGCGCGATCAATGCCTGGACGACCTCGCCCGTCGAGTCGGCGTCACCCCGCTGCCCATCGCCCGACACGCCGTAATAGCCGAAGGACCCGTTGGCCTCCTGTGACTTGGCGAAGAAAGCCACCGGGCTATGGGCGAAGTGCCCGGCGGCCGCGACGATCGCCATGACGGCCAGCGCCGTCGAGTTCGTGTCGGGACCGGAGTAGGTCTTCGGGTCCGGCTTGGCGCAAGGCGTGCTGAGCGAGTACTCCCAGCCCCCGTCAGCGCACTGGCGGCGCACGAGATAGGCCTCGCCGAGACGGATCGCCATGGCTGAGCCCTTGACCGAGACAAGCGCGAGAAGCGCGAGCGACTGGCCGAACGCGTTCACCGAGCTCGTGGGGCCGAAAACTCCGGCGGCCGCGCCGTCCAATCGCTCGATTGCTCGAAGCCTGGCAACGAGGTCGTTCGAGGTGGCTCGGCCGCCGAAGTGCGCCGGGTCCGCGCCCGCCGCAACCGCTGCGAGCATCACGAGGCCGAGAGCGCCTGGACTGTCGACGCCCTTGGCAGAAACGTAGGAGCTGAAATGGTGCTCGAGCCAGTGCGTGGCGGCCTTGACCTGGCTGGCTCCCTCGCCTGCGGCGACGAGAGCCAAGATGGCGTCCGCCGTGTCACCTGCGCTCGGTTTGCCGGAGACGGCGTCGACGAGAGCTCCGCTCGCGCTCAGGTCGCGAGCGATCCAGCCCGCGCCGGCAGCAGCAGCCTCCGTCACCGTCGCGGGTTGGGCGTGAGGCGCAAGGCGCGCGCGAGCCCCTGATTGAGTGGTAGCGGCCGACGCAACTGGCACGGCGGCGGCACCGAGGCCGAGCAGCATGGCAGCAAGGCAGGCTCGGGCCGCCCGACGGACGGAGGCTTGCATGGATGTCCTCTCCCGGATACTGGATCCCGGAGAAGCGCTGAGACACCGCTGCCGTACCGGTTCCCAGTTCCCGCTTTCCTCGACGGTTAGTAGGACTCACCACCGACAGGTTTTCCGGCTTGCGAGGACGAGCCTCGCCTACGGTTGCGGGCCAGCGCCGGACTTTGACCGGACTTCCCCTGCAGGCAGCGGGACGACCGAAGCCGTCGTAAAAAAGGGTAGCAGAGCCGGCCCGTGGCCCCACGATTCGGCCGACAGGGTCCCACCGCTCGGCTCGGCCCGCGTGCCTCGCCAGGGGCTTGTGATCACCCCTTGAGCCCGGCGGTGGCCATCCCCCCTCGTATCCCCTGTTGGACCAGTATGAGCAGAATGGCCGAGGGGATGGCTGCGAAGACGGCCGCGGCCATGAGCTCCGGCCACTGCGAGGTGTACTGACCCATGTACGAGTAGATGCTGAGCGTCATCGGTTCGACGGTGTTGGAGGTGCTGAGCGTCAGCGCGAACAGGAAGTCGCCCCAAGCGAACAGGAACGAGAAGAGAGCGGCCGTCAAGATCGCCGGCCTGCTGAGCGGGATCACTATCCGCAGGAGCGTGCCGAGAAGCGTCGCACCGTCCACGCGGGCGGCCTCGAGCAGCTCGCGAGGCAACCCGATCATGAAGGCCCGAACGACCAGTATGGAGAACGGCACGCAATAGGTGGAGTCGGCGATGATCAGCCCGAGGTAGCTGTTGAGCAGGTGGAGTCCGGCGAAGATCTTGAAGAACGAGGTGCCCAGCACGATGCCCGGGATCGTCTGGGCGACCAGCAATGACAATGTGACCAGCCATGTGACCCGGAACCGGAAGTTCGCCAGGGCATAAGCCGCGGGCACCGAGATCAACAGTGAGACCACTGTGGCACCGAGCGCGATGATGAAACTGGTGAGCAGAGAGCCACCCTGGGTGTGCACGACCTGTGAGTAGGCGGCGAGCGTGGGCGTCGGCGGGAAAAGGGCTGTCGGTGTGGCGAAGGACTGGTGCAAGGTCTTGAGCGACGTGACCACGGCCCAATAAAGGGGCAAGAGCATCACTCCGACGATCACCAATGCCACGGCGACGTTCAGCCCCGAGATAAGTCGTCTCCGACGCTGGAAGCTCATGACCGAAGTTCCCCCCTGTAAGTGCGCACATACGCGAATGCGCAAACGAGGGAGATCACCATCATGATCGTGCCGACCGCGGCACCCTGCCCGAAGTCAAGGTTATAGAACGACAGCGTATAAGCCCATGTGGACAGCAACTGGGTGCCATTCATAGGCCCGCCACCTGTCATGATCATCACGATGTCGAATGCCTTCAGCGTATATATGAAGCCGAGGACCAGCACTACGGCGATCACCGGCCGCATCACCGGCAAGGTGATCGACCGGAATGTCCGTAGCCGCCCGGCACCATCGACACGGGCCGCCTCGTACAGCTCATTAGGGATGTCTTGGAGCCCGCCGTGCAGGAGCAACATGTTGAAGGGAATCCCTATCCAGATGTTCGCCAACACGATGACCAACAGTGCCAGGTGAGTGTTGGCGAACCACTCGATCGGTGAGTGGATGAGCCCGAGGTTGGAGAGCACTTGGTTGACCATGCCGATGTTCGGATCGAACATCATCCGAAGGATGATTCCCGTGACAACACCGGGAAGCAGCCATGGGACGAGTATGAGCGAGCGCAGGAAGCCACTTAGGGGAAAGCGCCGAGTGAAGAACAAGGCGATCAAAAAGCCGATGCTGAACTGCATCACGATCGACCCCACCATGAAGATCGCCGTGTTCCAGACGACGCCCGGAAGCAGCGGGTTCGTCACCGCCATCCGGTAGTTGGTGAGTCCGACGAAGCCGCCGGTGTTGTGCACAAAGGTGATGACGCTCGATTGCCGAACGCTCAGAAGGATGTCGTAGACGATGGGATAGGCGAAGAGCGCCAGGAGATAGATGACAGCTGGCAACAGGAACAGGACCCGACCGCGGAAGAGTCTGCGGGGCCCGTGTGCTCGGTCGCCGCGTTCGCGCTTGGACGAAGCGACCTCGCCTGTGTACGTCGCTGCTATCTCGGGCGCTTCGGGCATCGACAAACTCTCAGCTCGGACCAGGGTTCATCGGAGGGGCAGCGGTGCGCCGTCGCGAAGGTAAACGGGGATGCGCTCTAAGGGCGCGGCCGCCTCGACCCACGTGCCGCCCTTCAGGGTCTCGCCGCTCCAGGGGTCTGTCCAGGTGGCACCTGCCGGCAGGTAGACGCGCCGGGAGCGGGCACCGAGCTTCGTGACCGGTGCGACGAGCACCGAGGGCCCGAAGCAGTACTCGTCGTCGATCGCCCAAGCTTCCTTGTCGCCGGGGAAGTCGAACCAGAGCGGTCGCATGGGCGGGATACCCTCGTCGGCTGCCACGGCCATCTGCTCGAGCACATATGGCTTGATCCGCTCGCGGAGGCGCAGGACGCCCGACAAGATCTCGTACACCTCGTCGCCGTAGGACCAGACCTCGTTCGGGCCGCCCGACATCGCCTGCGACAGGGGAATGCGGGGCTCACGGTCGCCGTGGAGCCGGAACAGGGGACACCACACGCCGTACTCGAACCAGCGCACGATGACCTCCCGGTAGACAGGGTCCGCTGTGTTCCCGCCGTGGAAGCCGCCGATGTCGGTTGTCCACCAGGGGATGCCCGACAGGGCGACGTTGAGGCCGGCCCGGACTTGAGCAGCGAGGGACTCGAAGGTGGCAGGGATGTCGCCTGACCACAAAGCCGCACCCCAGCGTTGGCTGCCCGCCCATGCCGAGCGGGTCAAGCTGACCACCTCGGTCTCGCCCGCCTCGTGCATGCCCTCGTAAACGCTTCGGGCATGATCGGCTGGATAGCGGTTGAGCACCTCCGGGCCGGGCCCTGCGAAAAGCCGGAGGTTGTCGACGTGCCCGGGCTTGATCTCGGGTTCGCAGGCATCGAGCCAGAAGACCTTGATGCCGGTCTCGTAGTAGTTGGCCCGCAGCTGGTTCCAGAAGTACCGGCGGGCCAGTGGGTTCGTGGGGTCGTAGAAGGCGACTGGGAGTCTCACCGGAGCGTGCCGGTCAGGCCAGTCCGCGTGAACAGGCGCCCCCCGCTCGCTGGCAATCAGGTACCCGGCCTGGAGCATCGGCTGGTAGTTGGACGACATCAAGCTCACCGACGGCCACACCGACACCATGAGCCTGACACCCATGGCTTTGAGCTCCTCGACCATCGCTCCGGGGTCGGGCCACTCGCTCGGCTCGAAGCGCCAGTCGCCGAGCTGGGTCCAGTGGAAGAAGTCCACGACGATGACCGAGAGTGGCAGCCCGCGGCGGTGGTATTCCCTCGCCACCTCTAGCAGTTCCTCTTGGGTGCGGTAGCGGAGCTTGGACTGCCAGAACCCCGCTGCCCACTCCGGGAGCATCGGGGCGTGCCCTGTCACGCCCGCGTAGCGGGAGGCGATCTGTGCCGGCGTGCCGGTCGTGATCCAGTAGTCGATCTGGCGCGCGCTGTTCGCGACCCAGCGGGTGGCGGTGACCCCGAGCTCGACGCGGCCAACGGCCGGGTTGTTCCATAACAGGCCGTAACCACGACTCGAGACGACGAAGGGGATGCTCACCTCGGCATTTCGTTGCACCAGGTCGAGCACGATGCCTTTCTGGTCGAGCCGGCCGTGAGTGTGCTGGCCCAACCCGAAGAGCTGTTCGTCCTCATAGGCGGCAAAGCTTTGCTCGATGTAGTGATAGCCGTTTCCGGTGGCGGTGTAGTTGCGGGAGCCTGGCCACCAGAAGTGGATCGGCTGTTCACAGAGCAGCTCGTCACCGGTGTCGGCCCGCACGAAGCGGATATTGCCGACGGCGTCCACCTCAGCGGCCAGCCCACCGACGGTGATGCTCGCGCTCTCCCCATCGATCTTGACAGTCGCCTCCGCTTGAGGTCGCTCGCTGAGGGCCCCGTGGCCCTCGGTCAGACCGTCAAGGCCTGCTCGCACGCGCAAGGCGTCGGGACCCCACGGCTCGATGTGGACCACCTCGTGCTCGCAGCGCCACGTGAGTGCTCCTGAGTTGTCAGTGAAATGCGCAGTGCTGACCTCATCTGGAGGTTGTGGGAAAAGAGGAGGCACTAAAGTCCTTTCCGGTAAACGGCACTACTTTTCACGGCCGTGGGAGCGACCGTGCGCGATGACAATAACTGGGCCACGCCTCCGTTTCCGAAGGCGTGGCCCGAATGACTCAAACAGTCAGGAACTAGCCTTCTCCGTACTGCTCCAGCGCATACTGCACTTGAGCCTCCGCGGCCTTGGCAGCTGCCTTCGGCGTCTGCTTGCCGAGGATCACAGCCTGTACCGCAGCGCCCAGATCTGTATCAATCGCCGGGTAGGCGAGGCCCACCTCAGATGTACGGGACTGCGCGTGCTCGATCTCGTAGGCGAATATCCGGTCCGACGGATCGTTGGCGATGAGCTTGGCCGACACAGACTTCTGGCTGGCTATCTCGCCGTTCTGAGATGCCCAGCTGTAGGTGCTGGCCGGAGAGGTGAGGAAGCGCAGGAGCTTGAGTCCGAGTGCCTCTCCCTGGGGTGTCGTCTTCGGGATGACCCAAACCTCTCCACCGAGCGGTCCGACCGGCGACATTCCCGCCTTCGGCACCGGGATCGAGGCAACGCCCCAGCTGAGTCCCTTGGTCGCGTTGAAGTCCGCGAACTCCCAGGGTCCTATCACGATCATCGCGGCCTTCTGGTCCTGGAACTGCTGGGCGATGTCGTTCTGCTGGTAGTCCACCACAGAGGCGGGCATGCTGCCGTCCTTGGCGAGCTCAGAGTAGAGCGTGAGTGCCGCGACGCCACCAGCGTCGTTGACGTGCTCGAGGTCCCCTCCGGCGGTCCAGAAGAAGGGCAGGAANNTTGAGCAGCTTCTTGTTGTAGAACAGGCCGAGGGAGTTATTCCCGAAACCGATGCCGAATTGCGTCCCGTGGAAACTCCCCGCCGCTATCGCCCCTTCCGTCAGCCCGCTTGTCTTGACACCGAGCTGGTCGAGCGGGACGAGGTCGCCAGCAGCAGCCAATCCGCCCACCCAGGGGTTGTCCATCATCAGCAGGTCCGGGAGCTGGCCCGCTGCCGCCTCCACCAGTTCCTGCGACTCCATGGTGGCGTCGGCCACCACGTCACGCTTCACCGTGAAGCCCGGGTTCTGCGCCTGGAATTGCTTGATGAAAGCCACCATCTCGCTGTTGTCGCCAGCGGTGTAGTAGTCCTGCTCGGTGATCACGCCTCCCGTCGCGGCCTTCGGCGTGCTGGAGACGGACGCGACGGACCGGGTGGACGCGAAGGCTGTTGAGCACAGTCCGGCAACCATCAGCATCGCGGCGAGCACCCCAAGTACCGGAGTGACACCTCCACGGCGACGTTTGGAGGCTGATCCCTCTCTTCGCTGAATCGTCATCATTCTTATCGCTCCTTCATTCTCATTACTGCACCATCATGGGACTTGTCGACATATGCTTCAGGCACTTCTTTTTCGGCGATCTGCACCGTCATAAATGGTGTTCAAACTGCTTTTCCTCACCTCGTCATGTCAACCTAACCTTGCCGGTACTAGTGAGGGCTGGGTGGGCGTGCTGAATAGCTCGCCCAGTACAACGCACGCTGCGCCGCGGGCCCACCGGGCATCGTCGAGGGGCTCCGTCGCAAAGATGATCTCCGCGTTGAGATCCGGAAATACTGACGATTCAATAGCCTTCATCATTGGATCAAAGCGCCAACGGCCCGCCTGGACCCCCTCACCACTTATGATTACCAGGCGCGGATTGATTACGGTCATGAGCGCCGCTAGCCCACGACCGAGGTAATGACCAGCTTGCGACAGAACTTGGCGGCTGATCTCGTCGCCGTGCTCCGCCGCCGCGGCCACCTGGGAGATCGTGAGCTCACGGGTCTGCCCGGCGCGACCGAGAGAAGTCTGTGTGCCTTCATCAATTGCAGCGCGGATGTCGCGCAAGATTGCCCTGTCCGACGCCCAAGCTTCGACGCAGCCGACCTTGCCGCACGAGCAGAGCGGTCCCGTGTCGCTCAGCTGGACATGGCCGAACTCGCCTGCCGCGCCGTCTGCGCCTCGATAGAGCTGGCCATTGAGCACGACTCCCGAGCCGATTCCGGCACCCACGGCAACAGCAATGAAGGTGTCGATGCCGGCGCCACGCCCGAACCATTGTTCGGCAGCAGCCAGTGTATTGGCGTCATTCTCAAGGACAACTGGGTGCCCCAATCTCTCTGAGATGGGCTGCGCCAAAGGCACATTCTTCCAGTTGAATGTGGGCGATGAGCGGCACACCCCGCTGGTCGCGTCGACTGGCCCGTTGATGCCTACGCCCACTCCGATTATGCGGGCCACGTCAACTCCGGACGAGGAGAGGGCGGTCTCGACTGCCGCGCAGATGGCATTGACGATGGACCCTGGGTCGCGGGGAACAGTTGGCCGGGTTGGGTGGTCGGGCGCGGCAGCGGCTGGTCCCACAAGCTCGGTGACCTGGGCGTACATCACTGTGGCACTCAGGTCCGTGATGACAAGGGATATTGCGTGACCCATGAGTTTGAGGCCAATGACATAGTTGGCCTTTTCGTTGAGCCGGACCAGATAGGGGGGCCGTCCACCGCTCGAGATGCCCTGCCCGAGATCTTCGACCAAGCCTCGGCTGGTGAGGTCGGCAACGATTGACGAGACAGTCGGGCCGCTCAGTCCCGTTGCCCTCGATAGGTCGGCCCGAGACATCACCGGGCACGTGCGCAGCAGGTTGAC
>PMZN01000061.1:0-6724 GCA_003170375.1 Acidimicrobiaceae bacterium
CTTCGCCAGCTCGCCTGCGCGCAGGCCCAACAGCTCGGCGGTCCGGCCAACGGGTGGATCCGAGAACGACCCCGGCAACACCTTGTTGCAAACGAGCAGGCCGAGATGCAGGCGGCGGTCGCGAAGGCTCTCGATGAGCTGTTCGGCCTCCACCGCCGGCACCGCCTCGAGCGTTGTCACGACCACGAAGGTCGTGCGCACGTCCCGGATCAGGCGGTTCACGGCTTCGGCACGGGCGACGAAACCGTCCCTCATGGTCTGGAAGAGAATGAAGAACTCGGCAAGGTCCTCCAGGAACTGGCTGCCGAGGATGCGATCCGCAACCTGGTAGAAGGGCCGGGAGGCGAAGTTCACCAGCCGGGAGCGGTAAGGCACGATGAGCCAGCGGAGCAATCTCGACGAGAAGAACTCCGCCATGCGCCCTGGCGCATCGAGGAGATCGAGCGCGTTGAGCGACGGCGGCGTGTCGACGACGAGGAGGTCGTACTCGCCCTCTTCGTGAAGCTCGTAGAGACGCTCCATGGCGATGTAGTTGTGGCCCTGGGCAAACCGCCTGGTGATGTTCCGGTAGAGCGGGTTGGCAAGGATCTCGTTGGCCGTCCCGGGATCGGGCGCATACCTGCGGACGAGGGCGTCCCACGACTCGCTCATGTCGAGCATGGCCGCGTAGAGCTCACCTTTCGGGCGCACCCCGGCATCTGCGAACGCCTCGTCGGGTACCCGGCGGGCCACGTTTCCCAGGCCCCCGACCCCGAGGGCGTCTGCCAGGCGGCGCGCCGGGTCGACGGTGAGAACGAGCACCCGGCCTCCGAGGCGCGCGGCCGCCGTGGCGGCGAGCGAGGCCGAGATCGTCGTCTTGCCCACCCCCCCCGGTCCGCAGACGACGACGACCTCCTTCGCCGACAGGAGCTGCTCCAGGTGCCGCGTCTGCTCTTGTTCAGCGGACGGCCCGGTACGCCCGGGGATCGGACGGCTCCCGGGACGTGACTCGAGACGGTGCTCCGGTCGGCTCAAGTCAAGAGCTCCTCCGACAGGGCACGGGCGACCTGGCGAACTGCGCGGAGCCCTTGGGCGCGTGCGAACAGGTAAGGCAGGTACAAAAGCGGCACCTCCGACGCGATCTCGGCGCGCAGCCGCTCCAGGTGCGCTACGCCGTCGCGCCGAACGGTGACGGCGAGCCTCGCTGCCGCGAGCACGTCTTCGACCAGCTCACGCGACGTCCCGAGATCGCGAGCTACCAGGTCGAGCGTCGTGGGGCGGGTGAGCTCGTTGAAGACCAGCTCCTCGGAGTGGCCGAAAAGCTCGGGCAGGACCCGGTTTGCCACAACGCAGGCGAGATGAACGGGCGTCTCGCTGGCCAGCCGGGCGGCCAGGTCTACCGCCTCGGTCACTGGCATCTCCTCCGGCGTCGTGACGAGCACGGCCCCGGTTCGGACCGGGTCACCGAGGATCTCCAGTATCCAGTCGGTCTGGGACCGAACCACGCCCACCCGGATCAGCTCGTTGATGCCAGTCGGGGCCGCGAGCTGGCCGACGACGCTGCCTGTCGAGGAGGCATCGACCACAACGAGGTCGTAGCGACCCGCCCGGATCTCGAAACACAACTTGCCGACAGTCAGGATCTCCCTGATTCCCGGCGCCGCTGTCGCCACGAAGTCGAATGCCCGGGCAACCGGGCCGATGTGCCCGATAGTCGGAACCTTCGCGACCACCCGCAGGTACTCACGCAGCGACGCCTCGGTGTCCATCGACATCGCCACGAGGTCGTCGCTGATGCGCCGACCACTGAATGGGGTCGGGCCGCACTCGTAGGCGCGGGCGAGATCCCCCTTCGGTTCGGCCTCGCACACAAGGGTGCGGCGACCCTGCTCGCTCGCGAGCAGGGCGATCGCGGCTGCAACGGTGGTCTTGCCTACGCCGCCTTTACCGGTGACGAAGAGCAGCTGGTAGGCGAGGAGCTCGGGCACCGAGCTCGGGAGTCAGTTCGTCCCGAAGCCGACGCGCCGGTCCTCGCCCCCGCCGCCGATCTCGATGTAGGCGACCTTGGCCGATGGCACCGCCACGCGACGGCCTCGCTTGTCGGTGAACCAGAGCACGCCATCGGGCTTGGAAAGGACCTTGTCGACATCCGCGACGATATCGGCGTGCGCCGTCCCCTCGGGGAGATCGATGTCGAGCTCTCTCACTGTATGGATGATCCCGATGCGCACGTCCACGAGTGCTCCTTCCGCTTCCGCGAGTCATCGTAGGGGACTGGCCGGCCGGCGCGGTTCACAACGGTGCCCTCCCGTTGCTGTGTGGCACGCGTCTGGTCCCTCAACGCCTCCGCCGCCCCTCCCGGCAACCCGCCAAGCCCCGCTCGTAGTCGTCCGCCTGGCCGTGTCAGTAGCCGTGTCAAAAGCGCCCGTCAGCGACGCTGAACATCGCTTCATGTCCCCGGACCCGGGAGAGAGCGGACAAGCCGGCAATCACAAGGGTCTCATGGCGTTGACGAGGGCGGCAGCACGGTCACCGAAAAGCTCCACCGCTCTCGAACATGCAAACCGGTCCGTCATCCCGCTCACGTAGCCGACCGCGGCTCGAACCGTGTCCGGATCGTCGGGTACGAGCTCGGCTCCTATAGGAAGCGCCATTGGGTGATCGACGTAGTGATCGACGAGGCCCCGCAGCAGGTCGACGACCGCCGACGACTGGTCGACCGAGGCCTGGCGGAGGTAGATGCGCTCGTAATTGAACCGCCGCAACGCCTCGAGCGCCTCGCCCATCGTTTCGCTTATCGCGACCATGCCCGAGGACAGCGTCGTCGTGACGGCATCGGTCACGAAGGCGTCAAGTTGGCTCCCCCTCGAGGTGCCGCAGTGCTTGGCGACGAGAGGCGGAAGCTCGTCGCTCGTCACGATCTGAGCGTGAACGGCGTCCTCGAGGTCATGGGCGCAGTAGGCGATCCGGTCCGCGAGCGCGACGACCTCGCCCTCGGGCGTGGCGGGCGTCGGACGCGACCAGGAGTGGTTGCGGATCCCGTCCAAGGTCTCGGCGCACAAGTTGAGCGGCGCGGCGGTTACATCAGCGCCCCAAACCGCATGGTCGAAGCCCTCCGCCAAGAACGGTGACAGCGCCTCCTCGCTGGCGTGACCTCCAGGGCCGTGGCCGCAGTCGTGGCCGAGGGCTATGGCCTCCGTCAGAGCGAGGTTCAACCGGCATGCGCTCGAGATCGCATTCGCGACCTGTACGACTTCGAGGGCGTGAGTGAGCCGGGTCCGCTGGTGGTCGGCCGGGAAGATGAAAACCTGGGTCTTCCCGGCCAGACGCCGAAACGCCGTCGAATGCAGGATCCGGTCCCGATCGCGCTCAAAACAGGTCCGCCACGGATCGGCGACCTCCTCTACTGCACGGCTGCCTGCCCCGACCGACCGGGTCGCGCCCGGCGCGAGCAACCACTCCTCCCCGGCCTCTCGTGCCTCGCGGTCGAGCACACCCAACGAGCCCCCGAGAGGCACGGTCGGATGATGCGCCGTCCGAAGGCCGGGATCGTCGACGAGGTGACCGCTCATGGTCGATGCCCACCGCCGCGACTGCTCGCTCATCACCAACAAGGATGCCGCTTCCACGACTCCGAGGCTACGCGGAGGCTGTCACAGTCCCCCACTGGCCAGATCGGGAGCAGCTCAGCCGATCGAGAGCTCCGATCGGTACACCCGCCCAGGTCCCAGTGCCACCACGCGCTCGGCAAGCGACGCGAAGGCCCGAGCCGCCTCGCCCTCCGGGTCAAAGGCCGCGACCGGCACGCCGAGGTCACCTGCCTGGCGCAATGCAGGCAGGAAGGGGATCTGCCCCAGCAGCGCCACACCCAGGGACTTGGCCAGCGTCTCGCCTCCACCGTGACCGAACAGCTCGTAGCGCTTGCCGTCGTCACCGGTGAACCACGATTGGTTCTCGACCACTCCCCTGACCGGCAGGCGCAGCTGCCGGGCTAGCACGGCAGCACGCTGTGCCACTCGCTCGGCTGCAACCTGCGGGGTCGTCACGACCAGCACCTCGGCGCGGGGCACGAACTGGGCGATGGACATCGCGACGTCGCCCGTGCCCGGCGGAAGATCGAGCACGAGGAAGTCCGGCTGTCCCCAGTGCACGTCCACGAGGAACTGCTCCAGGGCCTTGTGCAACATTGGGCCCCGCCACATGACCGCCTGGTCCTCGTTCACGAAGAAACCCATCGAGATGCACCGGACGCCGTGGGCCACCGGCGGGATGAGCAGGTCGCCGACCAGGGCCGGGGGACGATCGATCCCCAACATTGAGGGAACCGAGAAGCCGTAGACATCTGCGTCGAGGATCGCCACCGACGCGCCCTGGCGCGCCAGGGCGACCGCGAGATTGACGGTCACGGTCGACTTGCCCACGCCGCCCTTGCCCGAAGAGATCGCTATCACGCGGGTACGCGACGCCTTGTCGGCGAAAGGGTTCGAGCGTGGCGTGGGCCCTTCGGCGCCCTGCCCGTCCCCACCGGCACCATGACCCGCGCCGTCGTGACCGTGGGGCCCGGCGGCCTGATGCGCCGGCGCGACTGAACCGAGCTCGCGGAGCCTCGCGTGCAGCTCTTGCTCCTCGGCCTCGGTCATGTNNTCGTCGGCGAGCTCACGCGGCGCCGGGTGCCCGGCGGCAGGTACGGCAACGACCACCTCGGTACGGCCCTGACGGGTCTTGACCGAGCGGAGCAGCCCGAGGTCGCCGATGGTGTGGAACAGACCCGGGTCGACGACGCCACAGATGGCCTCCTCGAGAGGCTCGTCGGGATTGGTCATCGCCCTGGCAGGTGTCCGGTCATTACGTCCTTGGTCGATCTTGGCGTCCTGCTCTCCTGAGGACCAGCCACCGGTACCATAACGGTGTGAGTGAAGTCACGCGCCAGTCACGAGTACCGGCGAACACCGACGAGGGCTTCTCGGCGACGGTGGCCGCGATCACCTCTGCGTTCGGTGACAACACGCGGCGGCAGATCTACCTGTTCGCTCGGGAGCGCCAGGGCGTAACCGCGACCGAGGTGGCCGAGCACTTCACCCTTCATCCAAACGTCGCCCGTCATCACCTCGACAAGCTGGCCGCGGGCGGGTACCTCGACGTCTATGTCGACCGCGGGAACGCCGGGGTCGGGCGCCCCTCGAAGCGCTACCTCTCGGGCGTCGCCAACACGACAGCCTCGGTGCCGGCGCTCCGGGACGATCTTCTCCTCGCACTGCTCGGCCGCCTTCTGGCCATAGTCGACCCCGTACAAGCCGAGCAGATCGCCCACGAAGTGGGCGCGGAGTACGGCCGCTCGCTCGCCCTGCAGATGGCGCCGGGCGACGCCCCCAGATCGCTGCGCTCTGCAATGCAGTCGGTGGCAGAAGCGTTGACCGCGCAAGGATTCGCAGCACATGGGGGGGTCGCCGGATCGCCGAACTCCATCGTCCGGGACCATTGCCCCTTCGGTGACGCCGCCATCGATCATCCCGTGCTGTGCGCGGCCGACCGGGGTCTCGTCGAAGGCCTGCTGAACGGTCTGTGCCGGGACGGTGTGCCGGTTCAGCTCTCGTCCCGGGCGCGCGGCGACGAGGTCTGTGCCACTGTCGCAGGCTGACTCCCGGCTCTAGAGCGGTCCGCGTGCAAGCGCCGTTGAACGACCGCCACTACCTCGACCACGCCTCGACCTCGCTCCTTCGGCCCGAGGCGGCCCAGGCGATGTCGAGCTGGCTCGGTGGGCGGTCGGCCGGCGATCCTGGTCGCGTTCACGCGGAGGGCCATGCGGCGCGCGACACCATCGAGAGGGCGCGAGAGGCCGTGGCGCTGCTGCTCGGAACCACGGCGAACCGTGTCGTGTTCACAAGTGGTGGCACAGAGGCCGCCAACGCCGCGATCTTCGCTGCCGGTCAGGCTCGCAGCGGTGCGCCGATGATCTGCGCGGACATCGAGCACTCCTGCGTGCGCGAAGCTGCCCGACGCCACGGAGCCGTCCTCCTGCTCGAAGTGGACCCAACGGGCCGCATCGACCTCGACCATCTCCAAGCCCTGCTCGGCGCCGATCCCGCCAATCGGCCGGCGCTGGTGAATTGCCAATGGTGCAACCACGAGGTCGGGACACTGCAGCCGGTGGCCGAGGTCGTGGAGTGCTGTCGATCTGCGGGCGTGCCCGTGCACCTCGACGCTGCCGCAGCGGTTGGTCACGTCCCCGTTGAGCTCGATGCGCTCGGCGCCGACCTCGTCTCGCTCAGCGCTCACAAGTTGGGGGGCCCGACCGGCATCGGAGCCCTCGTGGTCCGTCGGGGCCTGCGCCTCGAGCCGTTCATCGTCGGTGGCGCCCAAGAACGGGCACGACGCGGCGGCCTCGAGAACTTGATCGGGATCGTCGGTTTTGGGGCAGCGGCGGCTGCGCTCGGCGAGCCGGGGAGGCTGGAGCACGAGCAGGCCGCGGCCCGGCGCCTCACGAGTGCGCTCGTCGAGGCGGCCACGTCCGTCGACGATGTCGTGGTGCTCGGCGACACCATCAGGCGCGCCCCTCACATCGTGAACGTGGCGGTCGGCGGCGTCCTCGCCGAGGCGGTCCTGCTCGGCCTCGATCGGTCGGGCGTCGCCGCACACTCGGGCTCCGCGTGCTCGTCGGAGTCCATCGAGCCGTCCCCGGTCCTCGCTGCGATGGGCGTCGACCCGGACCGTTCGCTCCGGCTCTCGGTCGGCTGGTCGACGACCG
>PMZN01000061.1:6827-10746 GCA_003170375.1 Acidimicrobiaceae bacterium
AAGGCCTCCGCCGCGATCGCGGCGACCGACATGAGCAGGTTCTTCGAGGCTCCCGCGCTCAGCGCCGCCCGGAACTGAACCGAGGCGGCCCCCGGTCTGCCGAAATCCTCGTAGAGGATCACGCCGAGGAGTGCGTGACCGTCGGGATAGCCGGGCGCGACCTTGACGGCCCGGGCGACGGAGGCGTCCCCGCGCGCGAGCACGATCCGGTTCTTCGACGAGAGCCCTGCGAGGCGAACCAGCCAGCCACCGTAGGCGAGGGCGTCAGGTTGATTCGGGTCCCTCTGCAAGACCTGGTTGTAGAGCTGAACAGCCTCCGCCACCTGCCCTTCGCTGCCGAGGACCGCAGCCCGGTCCAGCGTCTCGCGCTCCTGCTGGGCCGACGACAGGGTCACGGATCCAGTCGCCGATTCACCCGGGAGGCGGACACCCGCGAGCGACGCCGCCAGCAGCGTCGCCGCCGCGACGAAACAGGCCGCCGCGGCAATCCCGATCCCGAGCCGCGCTCGCCGGCTTCCGAGCCACCGGCGTAGCCGACGAGCGCGGGAGGCGGGGGGAACGCCGTCGAGCCGCCGCAGCGAGACCTCCGGATCGTCGGCGGTTCCGGCTTGCCGGTGGGCCGCCTGATCGCGGGCCGCCAGGTCGGCTGTCGCAGCTTCGACCTCGGCGAGCCGCCGCCCGTAGCGGGAATCAAGAACTGCGAAGTCCTCCTCATCGACCTCGCCGGCCGCGCGCTGTTCCTCGAGGTCCTCGATCGACTGCCGGAGAAAATGTCGCTCGTTCGCCAGCGCATCGGGGCTCGGTCGATGGGACCCGTTCCGAGCGCCCCTCCCGCCTCTCGCACTCGGGAGGCTCACCGGGACGCCTCGAGGCGACGACGCCTCCACAAATAGACGGCGAGGAGAGCCCCGGCACCGCCGACGACTGCGATCGGCACCGCCCACAAGAGGACGTCCGCTCCCGACCCGGAGGGGACGAGCAGTGCCTGCTCACCGAAACGGGCCACGACGAGTTGCTCGATCCGTGCGTCGCTCAGGCCCTCATGGACCCAAGCGGCGACCTCGGCCCGCAACCCGACCGCGATGGGCGCGTCCGACTGCGCGATGGAAAGGTCGATACAGCTCGGACATTTGATGACGCTGTCGAGGTGGGCGATCCTCGTCGATGAGCTCGGCTGTGCCGGGTGCACGCTTCCGATGCCCAGGGCGGCGAGAGCGACGACGGCCCCGATCACCCACGCCGGTCGTGACGCGAGCACCGAAATGACCGTGTGTCCGGCGCGCCCGTCCCTGCGTCTCGTGGCCGGTTCGACGTCGGCGATCACGCGTGCGCCGCCACAGCGTGCTCGACAAGACGGTCCAGGGCGCCGGCAGTCACGCCCCCGAGGATCCGGTCCACGACTCGGCCATCGGGTGCGATGAGGAACGACTGCGGCGGATCGTCGACGCCGTAGCTGATCGCGATCGCCTCGCTCGGGTCGACGACCGATGGCCAGGTGGCTCCGGCCTGTCGCTCGAACGCCGCCGCGTTCGACGCCGTATCGCCGTACACGACACCCATCACTGCGACCCGCCGGCCGGCGGGATGGCTGTACGCGAACTTGACGAGCTCCGGTGACTCGGCCCGGCACGGGGGGCACCAGCTCGCGAAGAAGTTGAGGAGCACCCAACGGCCTCGCAAACCGGCCAGCGACGAGACGCCGCCGCCGAGATTGCGACCCGTCACGGGCGGAGCGTGCCTCCCGATCAGGAAGCTCGAGGCCGTCTGCGTCGCGGCCGGGCGGCTCGCCAGTACCGCGACGAGCACGAGCGCGCCGAGGCCGACTCCACACGCGGCCCATCGCGCGAGCTTCACCGGACGACTCCGCGTGCTCAAGAACTTGCTCCGGCGCCGACAGGGGCTTGGGCCGGGTCCTCCGGGCCGCCCGGGTGGCCCACGGGCACCTCAGCTCGCGCTCTGTCCGGCAACTCGGCCGGCTCACCGGGGCCCGGCGGTGCGGACCTGTCCTTGGAGTCTCGGCGGCGGCGGATCGGGATGGCGGCGAGCACCGCTCCGAAAGCGGTGACGGCCCCGCCGACCCAGAGCCACAGCACCATTGGTTGGATGACGACGTCGATGGTCGCCGGGCCGTGGGGCGAGAGGTCGATGTCGGCGACCGTGAGGTAGGTGTCCTCGCGGACCGACGAGTCCACGGCCGGGGTGCCGATCCCCTCGTTTCCGGGAAACACGCTGATGGCCGGGTGGAAGGGCGCCCCGTCCACGAGGACCGTCGCGATCTCGCCGCTCTTGTTCGGAAGGCTGAACCGCTTCGAGCCCACGTAGGCGAAGACGTGACCGTCGTAGCGAACCGACTGGCCCGGCTTCAACACCAGTTGAGTCCGCTGCCCATAAGAGCTGGCGGCCGCGAGGGCCACGGCAACGACGACGACGCCGAGGTGCACGATCATCCCGCCGTTGGCGCGGCCGAACAGCGCCCGCCACGCTCGCCCACCCGCGTGATGCGACCCGGCAGCCGCAAGCACCAATTGGCGCATCGCACTCGCTCCCGCGAATCCGCCCAGACCGAAGGCCACAAGCGGCGTCAACCCGCGCACACCCACCAGGACGCAGACCACGACGACCCCGACACCGATCCATGCCGGGACCGCGAGCCGGCGGCGAAGCACACCCGGGGCCGCCTTGCGCCACGGGAGCGCCGGCGCCACCGCCATGAAAAAGAGAAGTGCAAAGCCGATCGGAAGCGTCATCGTGTCGAAGTAGGGCCGCCCGACGGTGACCTGCTGGCCGTTCACCGCCTCGACAAAGAGCGGGAAGACCGTGCCGAGGAGCACGACGAGTGCGAACCCTGCGAAAAGGAGGTTGTTGACGAGGAACGCACCCTCCCTCGAGACGGCGGCGTCGATCGTCCCGGGCGAACGCAAGCGGTCACCCCGCCAGGCGATCAGCCCGACACTGACGGCGACGACGAGGCCGAAGAAACCCAGCAACACGGGGCCAACCGTCGAGTTCGAGAAGGAGTGCACCGACACCAGCACCCCGGAGCGAGTCAGGAATGTCCCGAGGATGGTGAGCGAGAACGCTGCGATCAGAAGTGACAGGTTCCAGACTCGCAGAAGGCCGCGCCGCTCTTGGACCATCACCGAGTGCAGGTACGCCGTGCCGCAGAGCCAAGGAAGCAGCGCCGCGTTCTCCACCGGGTCCCAGCCCCAGAAGCCCCCCCACCCGAGAACCTGGTAAGACCACCACGCTCCGAGCACGATGCCGATCGTGAGGAAGACCCATGCGAACAAAGTCCAACGGCGGGTCTCCCCGAGCCAACCCTCGTTGAGGCGCCCGGTCACGAGCGTGGCGATGGCGAAGGAGAACGGCACTGTGAGGCCGACGAAGCCCAGGTACAGCAAGACCGGATGGAAAGCGATCAGCGGGTTGTCCTGCAGGAGCGGGTTCGGGCCGGAACCATCGACCGGGACCCGGCCGATGACGTGCGCGAACGGGTTCGCGGGACCGGCCATGAGGGCGAAGAAGAAGATGGCGACGCAGAGCCCGATCAGGCTCGACCATGCCACGAGCGGGTCGGATGCCCGCTTGCGAAACACGTGGGTCACAGCGGCCAGGTACCCGGCGAGGATGAGCGCCCAGAGCAGGATCGAGCCTTGGAGAGCCGACCACATGCCCGTGATGGAGTACAGCGCCGGCGTCTCACGACTGTTGTTGGCCGCGACGAAAGCGATCGAGAAGTCGTGGTTCAACAGCGCCCGCTCCATGCCGATGGTCGCAAGGACCGCCCCGGCGAGCACCCAGAGAGCGAACGTGCGGGCATGGCGGAACAACGACTGCCGCCCGGTCGCCAGCCCGACGCCGATCGTGACGACTCCGGCCACCGCCGCGAGCAGGCCGAGCGCGACCCCGACCAGCCCCA
>PMZN01000061.1:10824-14567 GCA_003170375.1 Acidimicrobiaceae bacterium
GGAGGCGATCCGGTGTTGGTCACCGCGACCTTGACGCCGCTCGACTCGACGACGAAAGCCACAGTCGTCCCCGAGCCGTCCCGGATGGTGCTGACGGTCCCCGGCATGACCATGCCCTCGAGCTGGAAGGTGCTGTTACCAAGGGTTGCCCGCTGGGCAACGGCTTCGTTGGCGGTCTTGAAGAACACGATCGCAGATGTGAGCCCCTTGAAGACAAGGAAACCGATCGCCGCGACGATCACAACCCCGACCACTTCCAGCCGCCGACGTTGGCGCCGTTGTTCGGGGCTGAGGGTTCTCGGTCGGCGCTCGGGCGCGGCCGGAGCGGTCCCAGCCTCTCCAGAGCCCGGCTCGTCCTCGAAGCCGTCCCGGGGTGAGCCGGGGCGGCCGGGTCCCATGCTTGGGTCGCCCGAGCTGACATGAGTCATGCTGACGTCGCTCATGAGGTTGATCCCGGTCCTGCCTGCTCGACGGCACCATGTTTCACCGCTGAAGCATCGCCGGGCGGTGCCAGGATGTCAGCCTTGGCGGGGGCACCGGCCCCAGCGGCAGTCGACGCCTCGATCGACGCTGCGCCGACCCGTCGCCGAGCGGCGCGCTCGCGGGCTAAGAGGGTGAGCCCGTAGGTCCCAAGCGTGCCGAGGATAACCACATAACCGGCCTCCACATAGCCGTTCATCCGGCCACCGCCTCTGCTCGGCGCTCCGCGAGGGCGACCTCGAGTCCCTCGGTGTCCTCCAGGTCCTGCAGCTCCGCAAGGCGGTAGCGGTGGGTCGCCAGCCAGATGTACACGAGCGTGAAGGACACGAAACCGAGCAGCAACGTCCAGGCCATCGAGCCGTGAACATAGGTCTTGTGCGTGGTCGGGTTGAGCACAGTCGGCGCCTGGTGCAAGCTTCGCCACCACTCAACTGAGAGGTAGACGATCGGCACGTCGATGAAGGCGATCAGGGCCCCGATCGCCGACCGGCGAGCGCGGACATCGAACTCGCCTGGCACACGCCGCAGAGCGAGATACCCGAGATAGAGCACGAACAGCAGTGCCGTCGTCGTGAGCAACGGATCCCACACCCACCACACGCCCCAGGTGGGCCGTCCCCAGATCGATCCGGAGACGAGCGTGAGGCCAGTGAACACGACACCGACCTCGGCCGACGCGCCGGCAAGGCGGTCGAAACGCTCGGCTCTGGTCCTCGGCCACAGATAGAGGAGGCTTGCGAGGCTGGCAACTCCGTAGGCGAGGAAGGCGACCCACGCCATCGGCGGATGGACGTACAGCAGGCGCACGAGATTCCCCATGAACTCGTCCGGAGGCGTGACGAAGAGACCCAACCACACGGTCGCCGCCACGCCCACAAGTGCTGTCACGCCCAGCACCCGCAGCGTCACGGCCGCACGGTCCGGCCGCACGGCGCGCGTTGGCGCTCTCATCCGTCCTCCAAGAGCGGCCCGAACGCGACGATGCCGGTGGCGACATAGAGCACGGCGAAGACCACGAGCACGTCCAGCCAGCCACCCGCACGGCTTGGTGTTCCCGCGAGAGCCTCGTCCCATGCCTTGGTTGCGGCAAGCAGGACTGGAGCGACCACGGGAAGGAAGAGCAAGGGGAGGAGCGTTTCTCGGATCCGCAGCCCGGATGCCACGACCCCATAGAGCGTGCCGACCGCCGCGAGCCCGAGGGTACCGACCACACAAGCGGCGACCAGGACGAGAGCGCCCGACAAGTGCGCCCCGTAGAGCAGGGCGACTCCGACGGTCAGCGCGGCCTCGAGAACCAGAAGCTGGGCGACGACGGCGGTGGCCTTGCCGAGGAAGATTCCCGCCGGGTCGAGGCCGGACAGACGGAGGCCGTCTCGAGCGGCGTCGGCCGACTCGATGGCGTAGCTGCGCTGAACAGCCAGGACCGTCGACAGCAGGACCGTGACCCAGAAGAGGCCTGCCGAGGCCGGAACGAGGACCCGCCGGTCAGGGCCAAGCGCCAGGCCGAAGAGGAGCAGGACCGCGATCGCGAACGGACCGATCTGGTTCAGGCCGACCCTGGAACGGATCTCGATGCGGAGATCCTTGCCGGCAACGAGAACGGCGTCACGCAACATGAGCGGGTGCTTCCTTGACTGGCTCGGACGTCTCGGCANNCCGGCCGCCCGGGACCCGGCAAGGAGCTCGTCGAGAAGATCACGGCCGTCCTGGTCGAGTCCCGCATGTGGCTCGTCGAGCAGCCACAGCCGCGCACCTCGCGCGACGAGCACGGCAAGTGACGCGCGGCGTTGCTGGCCGGCCGAGCACCGTCCCACGGGAATGGACGCGAGACGACCCGCGAAACCGAACTGCTCGAGCGCAGGGCGGATCCCTGTGACAGCGCCCCTGGCCGCTCGCACCGCAAACCTCAGGTTCTCCTCCACCGTCAGCTCCTCGTACAGGAACGACTGGTGGCCGAGCATGCCAACCTCGCGCCGGACAGCACGCCGATCGCCCAAAAGGTCCCAGCCGAGCACGGTCGCCGAACCCGAGTGCACCGCCAACAGCCCGGCGAGGACTTTGAGCATGCTCGTCTTGCCCGCGCCGTTCGGGCCGCGCAGATGCACAACCTCGCCTTCGCCAACTTCCAAACAAGCTCCTGCGAGGAGGGGGAACCGGCCGGCGAGCGCTACGGCCTCGTGGAGACGAACAGCAGGCGGCATGAAGATCGCCCATGTTACGGGGCAGCCGGCACCCTGGTCACGCGGGAGGCCGACGGCGAGCCCGCAGCCGCTCCCCACCGCTCACGCCAGCCTCACCCAGCCCCGCTCGACCACGAGGCCGCGGGCCGCCCCGCGGTCAGGAAACCCGGCGGCGCAGCAGGTCGAGGTCGGCGTCGACCATCATCTCGATGAGCTCCGCGAACTCGACGTGTGTCGTCCAGCCGAGCCTCTCGTGCGCCTTGGCTGCGTTGCCTACGAGGAAGTCCACCTCCGCAGGCCGTTTGAATCGCTCATCGATGTGAACGTGGTCCTCGTAGTTGAGGCCCGCCCTCGCGAAGGCAACCTCGCACACCTCCCGTACCGAGTGTGTCTCGCCGGTGGCGACGACGTAGTCGTCGGGTTCGTCCTGCTGGACCATCGCCCACATTGCCTGGACGTAGTCACCGGCGAAGCCCCAGTCGCGTTTCGCTTCCAAGTTGCCGAGGTTGATCTCACGATCGAGGCCGAGCTTGATCCGCGCGACGCCGTTGGTGATCTTGCGCGTGACGAACTCGAGGCCCCGACGCGGGCTCTCGTGGTTGAACAGGATCCCCGAAGAGGCGTGCAACCCGTAGCTTTCGCGGTAGTTCACGGTGATCCAGTGCCCATAGACCTTCGCCACTCCGTAGGGACTGCGCGGGTAAAACGGCGTGCTCTCGGTCTGGGGGACCTCTCGGACCCTGCCGAACATCTCCGACGAGCTCGCCTGGTAGAAGCGGATCTCGGGATTGGTCAGCCGGATCGCGTCGAGCATGCGGGTCACGCCGAGCGCCGTGACCTCGCCGGTGAGCACGGGCTGGCCCCAAGAGGTCTGGACGAACGACTGAGCGGCGAGGTTGTAGACCTCGCTCGGGCGATGCTCGCGCAGGACCTCGATCATCGAGACCTCGTCGAGGACGTCGGCGGACGCCAGAGTCAAGCGGTCTTGAATGTGAGCGATGCGCTCGAAGTTGAGAGTGCTCGAGCGCCGGACCATCCCGACCACTTCGTAGCCTTCCGACAACAGCCATTCCGCCAGGTAGG
>PMZN01000114.1:0-11514 GCA_003170375.1 Acidimicrobiaceae bacterium
GTGGATCGCTGACGACTATGAACAACCGCTCGTCGAACCGCAGCTCGGGCACGCGTAACACGAGCCGGCACGCTGCATGACGTTGCCGCAGGCGTAGCAGAACGGAGCATCCTTGCTTTCTATTTGCCCCGCCTGCCGAAGCTGTTCTGTGTCACTCGGGCGACGCCCTGCTGCTGCGTCTCCCCCAGCGCCGAACCGCTCCCGGTCCGTCCGCTCGGCGTCTCCGTTGTCGACATCCTCGAGACCGGGCAGCGTCGGTTGGGTCCGTTCCCCCGTCGAGAGCACCCCGAGCTCGAGCCGCTCGTCAAAGCTCAAGTAGTCGAGCGCCAGCCGCCTGAAGATGTAGTCGACAAGGCTCGAAGCCAACCGCAACTCCGGGTCATCGGTGATCCCTGCCGGCTCGAAACGGAGGTTGGTGTACTTGCGTACGAATGTCGACATCGGCACACCGTGCTGGAGCCCGAGGCTGACGGAGATGGAGAAGGCGTCCATGACGCCCGACAAGGTCGATCCCTGCTTGGAGACCTTCATGAAGACTTCACCAGGGCGGCCGTCCTCATACTCGCCCACCGTGACGTAGCCCTCGCAATCGGCTACCCGGAAGGCGAAGGTGTTGGAGCGACGCTTGCGGGGCAGCCGTGTCCGCGTCGTCGTGGCAGGGGCGACCACATGTCTCTGCTGCAGTGCGCCCTCGAGCTCCGCGATGCGCTCGAGCAGCGCGCCCTCACGGACATGAGCCGCCCGTGCGGCTTCTGGCGCGACATCGTCATCGTCGGCCAGGAGCGGGACGCCGGCGCCTGCCCACTTGGTCGTCGCCAGCGGCTGGGCGACCTTGCAGTTGTCGCGATAGATGGCCACCGCTTTCAGGCCCATTTGCCAGGCGTCGATGTGCAATTGCTCGACTTCTTCGACCGTGGCCTGCTCGGGGAGGTTCACCGTCTTGGAAATGGCGCCCGAGATGAACGGCTGTGCCGCGGCCATCATCTTCACGTGGCCCAGATAGTGGATCGTGTTGTCACCCATTGAACAGGCGAAGACGGGCAGATGGGCGACCTGAAGATTCGGCGCCCCCAAGATGGTCTTGTGCTCGTCTATATAAGCGACGATCTGGTCGATCTCGTCGGTGCTGTAACCGAGCCGCTTCAACGCTCTTGGAACGGTCTGGTTGACGATCGACATCGTGCCGCCACCGACAAGCTTCTTCGTCTTCACAAGCCCGAGGTCAGGCTCGATCCCCGTCGTGTCGCAGTCCATGAGGAACGAGATCGTGCCCGTAGGTGCCAGCACCGTCGCCTGGGCATTGCGCACGCCATTGGCCTCCGCCAGATCGACTGCGGTGTCCCAGGCCTCCTGAGCGGCACAGAGAAGCTCCGTCGACACCAGCTCCTCATCGATCTTTGCCACCTCGCGGCGGTGCATCCGCAGCACATCGAGCATCGGGCCCGCGTTGTCGTGGAAGCCAGCGAACGGTCCCATCCTCGCTGCTGTGCGGGTCGAGGTCACGTATGCCGCGCCCGTCATGAGAGCCGTTATCGCCGCCGCGATGGCGCGGCCCTCGTCCGAGTCGTACGGCACGCCCTGGGCCATCAAAAGCGCGCCGAGGTTCGCGTAACCGAGGCCCAGCTCTCGGAACCGGCGCGTGGTGTCAGCGATCTTCTCGGTCGGGTAGTCGGCGTTGCCGACAAGGATCTCCTGAGCCGTGAACACGACGGTGACAGCGGCCTCGAACCCCTTGGCATCGAAGGTGTCGTCGTCGTTCAAAAAGCGCATGAGGTTGAGGCTCGCGAGGTTGCAGCTGCTGTTGTCGAGGTGGACATATTCCGAGCAGGGATTGCTCGCCGTGATCCGGCCAGTGTTGGGCGCCGTGTGCCACTTGTTGATAGTCGTGTCGAACTGCATGCCGGGATCCGCGCACTCCCACGAGGCTTCTGCGATCTGACGAAACAGCTCTCGAGCCCTGACAGTCTCGATTACCCCGCCCGAGGTCCGGCTGAGGAGATCCCAGTCGGCGTCGTCGAGCACTGCGTGCATGAACTCGTCTGTCACCCGGACCGAGTTGTTGGCGTTCTGGTACTGAACAGACTGGCTGTCTCTCCCATCGAGGTCCATGTCGAAACCGGCCTGCGCCAACACACGCGCCTTGCGTTCCTCACGAGCCTTGCACCAGATGAACTCCTGGATGTCCGGATGATCGACGTCCAGGATCACCATCTTCGCGGCGCGACGGGTCTTGCCCCCGGACTTGATCGTCCCTGCCGAGGCGTCCGCCCCGCGCATGAAGCTCACGGGACCAGAAGCGGTCCCGCCTCCGTGGAGCAGCTCTCGTGAAGACCGGATGTTCGAAAGGTTGACTCCCGCGCCCGATCCACCCTTGAAGATCGTGCCCTCCTCGACGTACCAGTTGAGAATGGAGGCCATCGAGTCCTCAACGCCCAGGATGAAGCACGCCGCGGCCTGCTGGGGCACACCTTCGACGCCGATGTTGAACCAGACCGGAGAGTTGAACGCCGCCTTCTGCTGCACGACAAGGTGCTTGAGCTCGTCACTGAAGGTGGCCGCCTCAGCGGAATCGACGAAGTACCCGTCCTTCAGGCCCCATGCCGTGATCGTGTCCACGACACGGTCGACAACCTGGCGGAGCGAGGATTCCCGTCCCGGCACGCCTACGGTGCCTCGGAAGTACTTCTGGGCGAGGATGTTCGTCGCATTCAGGCTCCAAGTCGAAGGCACCTCCACGCCGAGCTGCTCGAACGCGACCACCCCTGTGCGGTAGTCGCTGATGCGGGAGTCACGGAGCTCCCAGACAACCTCGTCGTAGGGATGGCGGGACTCCGTGGTGAAGTGTCGTTGGATGCCGATTCCGAGGCGCTCTCCTGCAACGGCCATTGAATGGTTCCCTCCTTGGCGGAGTCTGTCCCGCCACACGCGATCGTTCGCCTGGCACCCGCCCGATGCCCGCATACCACAATATCTTGTGGTGCAACAGAATCCGACTACCAGATAGGTGGCTAATTACAGCACCGTAGTTACGGCTGTGTCAACCGACGACGCCGATCGTCGTCCCTGCTCAACGGCCGCTCGCGAAGGTTCTCGTTTGCTTGCTCGCGAAACCGGCGGCCAGGGCGGACCCGACCTGGTGGTCTGCCCGGCGCCCGGCCGGGCGCCCGGTTGGCGGACCGGCTACCGTGCCGCCGTGGCCGTCGTGATTGCGATCGATGCCGGAACCTCAGGGGTGCGAGCACTGGCAGTCGACGAGGAAGGCCAAGTCGTGACCACGTCCTACAGGGAGCTCCGCCAGTATTTCCCCGCTCCCGGCCTTGTCGAGCACGACGCCGCCGAGATCTGGTCCCTCGTCGAGACAACCTTGGCGGAGCTGCAGTCGGAATTGGCGGAACGTTCGCTCACCACGGCCACGATCGGGATCGCCAACCAACGTGAGACCGCGGTGGCGTGGGACCGTTCGACAGGCCGACCGTGCCATCGGGCCATCGTGTGGCAGGACCGCCGAACAGCCGCGCGATGTGTCGAGCTCGCCGAAGCCGGCCATCTCCCGCTCGTACGCGATAGGACCGGGCTCGTACTCGACCCCTACTTCTCGGGCACCAAATGGTCGTGGATGCTGGAAGCCGGTGGGGTCGAGCGCGGCGGTTCGCTCGCCCTCGGCACCGTTGATGACTGGATCGGCTGGAACCTGACCGGAGGTGCCGAGTCGGGCGTCCACGTCACGGATCCTTCCAACGCCAGCCGGACGCTCTGTTACGACATCGGGCAGCGGGCCTGGTCGGCGGAATTGTGCGATGTCCTCCGTGTGCCGATCGAGGCACTCGGTGAGATCCTCCCGTCCGCCCACAGGTACGGCACGGTCGCTGCCGGTGTCGCCGGTGGCTCTCTCGAGGGCGTGCCGGTCAGCGGCATCGTCGGCGACCAGCAGGCGGCGCTCTTCGGGCACGGCTGCCACCTGCCCGGCGACACCAAGGTCACCTACGGCACCGGGAGCTTCGTGCTCATGAATCTCGGTGCACAGCGACCTCCACCGATCGAGGGACTCTTGACCACCGTCGCCTGGGACCTCGGGGAGCACGCGCCGAAGGGCGCCGCCGACGGGTTCAACTACGCCCTCGAAGGCTCCATCTTCTCTTCCGGAGCGACGATCCAGTGGCTGCGCGACGGTCTTGGATTGATCGGCGAGGCGGCCGAGGCGGGACCGCTTGCCTCTCAGATCCCCAGCAACGACGGCGTGTACCTCGTCCCTGCTTTCGCCGGCCTCGGCAGTCCCTGGTGGGATGCCGAGGCACGGGGCACCATCGTGGGCATTTCCAGGGGACACGGGCGAGCGCACTTCGCCCGTGCGGCTGTCGAGGCGATGGCCTACCAGTGCCGCGACGTAGTCGAGGCGATGACCCGTGCCGCTGGTCAGTCCTTGATCCAGCTCCATGCCGACGGCGGAGCTTCCGCGATGAACCTCCTGCTGCAGATCCAAGCGGACCAGTGCGGAGTGCCTGTCACCCGTCCTCGCACGACCGAGGTGACAGCCGTGGGCGCTGCCATGCTCGCCGGGCTGGCCGAAGGTGTCTGGAGCTCCCTCGAGGAATTGAGGGCTTTGGCGACCAACGCCGACGTCTTTGAGCCCGAGCCGAGGCGTAGTCGGGCGGACGCAGATCATGCCGCCTGGCGAACAGCGCTCGCGCGCTCTCGAGGCTGGGCGCGAACCTCAGCGCAAACCGCGAATCCCTAGTCGCCCGTCAAGGCTTCGAACGCCCCTCAGGGATCTGAAAGCCAGCGCGCAAGCGCCTGCAGGCCTCTCATAGATCAGGTCGGCGCACCAGCAGCGCCGATCCGACACCCGGCCGGCTCCAGCTCGCTCTCAATGCCCCGTCCACCTGTGCCGATAGTCACTCGACAGCTGTTTCACCCGAGGATCATGTGGGGCCAGTGAATCGATGGTCGGACGCGTCTTCACACGAGCAAGGAGAATCCGGGCCCGGTGGGTCCAGCCCTTCATCGCCATGTCGATGGTGCTTCTCATCGGGCCCGTCCTTCTCCCCTTCGAGTTGGCCACGGCCGGCGCTGCGAGCGGACAGTCTCCGCCGATCGGCCGCCGGGCGCCTGCCNNTGCCAAGCCCGCCGGCGGGCGAAGTGTTGGATCTCCCGACTGGTGGAAGGGCGGGACTTGCGATCCCGCGAACGCCCCGGGATCTCAGAGCCTTGGTGCCTCCTGGCACGGTCTGGTCGCGTGCGGCCCGGGTCCGACGCAGGGCGGCAGCGATCAGCTGGTCTCCTACTTCCCCGGCGCTTGGGGCGAACTCGAATGGGAGTGCGTCGAGCTCTCCATGCGCTGGATGTACCTCGCATGGGGTGTGAACCCCTACCCGGCCGACGGTTGGGACCTCGTGCGCAACTACGAACTGGGTTCCATCAAGGCCGAGTACAACCCCGACGGGCCTCAACTCGTCGTCGTCGCGAACGGCACGGTCGGAGCCGTCCCACAACCCGGCGATGTCGTGTCGCTAGGCCGCACGCGAAACGACAGCTTCGGCCACACGGCGGTCGTGACCGCGAACGCAGTGGACTCTCAAGGCGACGGGACGATCACTTTGATTCAACAGAACGGCGGCGCCGGCAACGACGGATGGGCCACCTATGCCGTCAGCAGCTGGGTCGTCGCCGATGGGGTCACCGGCTGGCTCCACAACCCTTCGTGGACGGCTCAGTGGCCGCTGGTCGGATACACCGGACCGACCGGGTTCGAGGCAAGGATCACAGCACCCGGCAACCACTATGGGCTGGTAGCCACAAGCGCGGGCTCTATCTCCGTGTCCGGCTACGAGGGCGCCATGGGAGCCAACGGCGATGCGATCTACGGGTACATCGACCAATACGACAACTTCTTCGTGAGACGAGGCTCGTCCACTACCTGGTACCTCGCGGCCCGACACGCGAAGTCCATTGCCGTGGCCACGACCACCTCGGGAGAGCCGGTCCTGGCCTTTTTGAGCACGACCGGCAACTTCTACGCCGAGCAGGGCTCGCTCACCGGGACCTTCACCCTCGAGGCCACGGGGGTCGCGTCGATCGCACTCGCCGCGGGCGGAGGCTCTGCTCCCCCGCTGCTGGGCTACGTCCGGAGCAGAACCGCCGCATTCCTCGTGAAGACGGGTGTCGCCGGCGGCAACTGGACGGTCGTTGAAGCCTCGGGCGTGCGCTCGATCGCGCTCGCCGAGGGCACCACACCATTGAGTGGGCTGATGGGATATGTGTCGAACGACGGGAGTTTCTTCGCGAGCGAGGTGTCCCCGGAGAATCAGTGGACGCATGAAGCCGATGGCGTGACGGCCATCTCCCTAGCCGCGGTCGGACCTGCCGGCGAACCGCTCCTCGGCTACCTGGCACGGAACAGCTTCTACGTCGCCGAAAGCCTCACCCCGGCCACCTGGGTCGACGAGGCGACCGGCGTGGCCGAGATGGCAGTCGCGTCCGACTCGGTACTGGGCGCCTCACCGGTCCTCGGCTATGTCACGATCACCGGCGGCCTCGAGGTGCTGCAGGGCCGGCTCTCGAGCCGTTTCTCCTTGCAGGCGCGCGATGTCTCGTCGCTCGCCCTCTCGAGCGTCACCGATTCCTGACCGGTGCAGGCATCAGGCCGAGATGCGAAGGCGCTCGGGTATCTCACCCGTTGGCTTGGCTGACCCCGGCTCGATCGCGAGCCGTTACTCAAGAGCGAACGCACCCATGCCGATAGATCTTGTACGACCCCCGATTGCCTTGCGAGGGAAGTTGGGAAGCGCAGTTGGCGTTCCACAGCCGTTCCCGAGTGCCATCCCTGTGCGGCAACTGCGCATTCCTCGTTGACAAGACCGCGACTGGCACTCCGGTCGCCGGGGGCTTGAGTTTCACACCCGGCCCTTGGGACATCTTCGAAGTTCCTGGCTCTAGAACGCCTCTCGAGAGGACTTCGTCCGAGAAGTACCTGAGCACCTGGTCGAATTCATGGCCTTCCAAGCCCGCGCCCAACCATCGACGAACGCATCTGCCTCCATCCTGTTCGTTCTCCGATCATGGCTCAGCCGGCCCGGGATCGGAATAGCGCGCTAGGCCACTGCGGTTTAGATTGACGGCCGGAATGGCGCCAATGGACTTGCATGACGAATTCGGGGTCACGCTGCCGGTCGCCGAGGCGTGGGCAGTGCTCACAGACGTCGAAAAGATCGCGCCCTGCCTGCCCGGGATCTGGCTTCGGGAGGTGGAAGGCGACGAGTACCAGGGCGTCGTGAAGGTCAAAGTCGGGCCGGTCACTGCATCGTACGAGGGCGTCGCCCGCTTTCTGTTGCTGGACGCCGACGCGCACAAGGCAGTGCTCAAGGCGGAAGGCCGCGAGATCCGTGGGCAAGCAAAGGGCACCGCACTCGTCACAGCGACCCTCTCCCCGTCGGCCGAAGGCACCAGGGTCCAAGTCGTCACGGTTCTCTCCATCGACGGCAGGCTCGCCCAGTTGGCCGACGGAGTGATGGGCGTCATGTCGCGCAATCTCATCGCCGAGTTCGCCGAAAACCTGGCGATGACCGTGCTGGGCGCGCCCGAGGCCGTCAACGCGGCGCCGGCCGTCGAGACCGATGCCATCGAGTCCGACGAAGCCCCGGCCGAGGCGCCGCCCGAGAAGTTCACCGAAGTATCCACCGATGCGGAGCCGCCGGCGCCCGAGATGGACCACGACGGGGTCTACCCATCGGCTGAGGACCCGGAGGAGCGGGACTCGCTGATGAGGCGCCTCGCGCCGTACCTGAGCGTTGCGGGGTTCCTTCTCATCGCGCGGATCGTCGTCTACTCGCTGCGTCGCCGCCGGCGGTGAGCCAAGGCGACTGGGAGGCCGTCGCCGGGCTGCTCGGAAGGGCGCCCCAAGGAACCTTCGAGGTCGTCGTCCGCGACGCCGCCGGGGGGCCGATCGTCATCTTGAACTCCCCGTTTCTCGCGGACGGCACGCCCATGCCCACGCGGTACTGGCTTGTGGGGCGGGCCGAGCGGGAGTCTGTCAGCCGGCTCGAGTCTACGGGCGGGGTTCGGGCCGCCGAAGCTGCAGTCGACGCCGCCGAGCTCGAGGTAGCCCATGCCCGCTACGAGGCACTTCGCGACGCCGCGGTGCCACCGGGGCACGGCGGGCCGAGGCCGGCGGGCGGCGTGGCGGGGACCCGTCGCGGTGTGAAATGCCTCCATGCTCATCTCGCGTGGTTCCTGGCGGGCGGTCCCGATCCGGTTGGCCGGTGGACCTGTGACAAGCTCGGCATCGACCCTGCTCGCTATCGCGTCACTCGACCCGACGGCCGTCAGCGGGCGGCCGGAACTGCTCGCGGACCAGTAGCCGCGATCGACTGCGGCACCAACTCCACCCGGCTTCTCGTGGTCGACGCCGGTGGGCGTCCTCTCGAACGATTGATGCGGATCACCCGCCTCGGCCAGCGAGTCGACCGTGACGGGCGCCTCGATGAGAGGGCGATGCAGCGAACCGTCGATGTTCTCGCGGAATTCCGCCGGGTGATGACCCACCATCACGTGACGCGGGCGCGGGCAACTGCTACCGCGGCGGCCCGCGACGCCAGGAACACCGGCGAGTTCGCGCGGCGCGTGACCGAGGTCCTCGGGACCGCGCCGGAGGTGCTCGACGGCGAGGAGGAAGGTCGACTCACCTACCTCGGCGCGACCGCGGACCTCGATCCCGCCGACGGCCCTTACCTCGTGATCGACGTCGGCGGCGGGTCGACCGAGCTGGTGGGAGGCCCGGCTACGGCCCTGCCTGCCGTGTCGCTCGATATCGGCTGCGTGCGTGGCACCGAACGGTTCCTCGAACACGATCCGCCGCTCGTTGGCGAGCTGGAAGCTTTGAGGACGCACGTGCGCCAACTTGTGGCAGGAGCGGTCGCGGCACACCCTGAGCTCGGCGGCGCTGCGCACCTGATCGGTGTCGCGGGCACAGTTGCCGCGCTCGTTCGCCTCGACCAGCAGATCCTCGTCTACGACCGGAACCTTGTCCATCACGCCCAACTGAGCCTTGTTGCGATCGAGCGGCTGATCGGCGAGCTGGCCGCCGTACCGCTGGAGCGCCGTCTCGAATGGCCCGCACTGGAGACCGAGAGGGCAGATGTGATCATCGGCGGCTCCACCGTTCTGGCCGAGGCGATGGTCATCCTCGGCTTCGAGGTGTTGACGGCATCCGAGTCGGATCTGCTCGACGGGATCGTCGCAGAGTTGCTCGCCGGCTGAGCAGCCAACATCGCGGGTCTGCCGGGGCCCAGGCTCCGAGCAGGCCCGGGAGTGCTTGCCCGGCGGCCAACTTCTACGTGCTTGTCTTCGGGTCCGCGAGCGCCGCGCCTACCTGATCGGCGATGAAGGCCGCGACGAGCAGGCGGTCGGACGAGACCGGCGCGCCGGGCGTCGGGGCCATGACGAAGCGGCCGAAGGTCTCGCCGCGATAGCGGACGATGAGCTCGACTTCCCGCCCGGGCAAGCCGGTCACTTGGGCGCCCCACCGCAGACCGCCCAGCGCGACCACGCCGAAGTGCTCGATGCGGGTCGGGTGGCCCTCCGACATCTCGGTCTCGAAACGGCAGTCCTTGAGCCCGAGCAGCGTTGTCAGTTCAGCGGCCGCACGCGCGACGACGAACTCCGCCGGCTCGCCTGAGGCCACCATCCCGGTGAAGTCGTGGATGAGGGCCACGTACTTGGCCTCTTCGGAGGCGTCCTCCCGGTGGCCGCGACTGCGGGCGGCGATCTCTGTGATCGCGAGGCCCACCACCAACAAGCTGATCTCGGTCTGGAGGTCGGGCCGGTACGTGATGTTGAACGTCTCATACGGCTTGGTGAGGAAGAAGTCGAACCAGGCAGCCGACGACAGCGCGGCGAGCAAGCCAGCGAAGCGATTGCCGAATGAGCCGACAGCGACGACGACCAGGACCAGCACGAGCGCCGAGGCGGGCAGTGCGAAGTCGCTACGGAACGGCACAAGCGCGGCAGAGACGGCGATTGGGAGAAGCAGGCCGCACAAGGTCGCTATCCAACCCTTGTCGAGTGCCTGGGACCAGCGCTTCATCGGGCGACGCTCCATGGAACGAGCACGACCCTGACGCTAGCGCCGCCAAATCCACTGATCATCCAACAGTGAGCTGGGGCACCGAGATCGCGCATTTCACGCCCTCAGCGGTCTTGTAGGTGAACGCGCCAGGTGTACACGTGAGTCTGCTGGATCTGCGACGATAGAGAGGTGAGCAACCGTGATAGAAGGCGGAGCTGACATGGCGGAGCTGGCAGTTTCCGGCATCTCGACGGAGTTGGTGGGCCGGCGCGTCCGCCTCCGTCCGTTGCGCGAGGACGACTACGAAGCCTGGAGCGAGGTGCGCACCCGCTGCCGGGACTGGCTGCTTCCGTGGGAGCCGCGGCCGGCCGGTGCGCCCTATTCGTCGGAAGACCGGACGACCTTCATCACCCGCTGTTCGATGCGCGAGCGCGAGAGGCAATTGGGCACTGGGTACGGTTTCGGGATGTTCGCGATGGGACGCTTTGTCGGCGAGGTGAACATCTCTTCGGTGGCCCGAGGGGCCTTTCAGAACGCCTACGTCGGCTACTGGGTGGATCAGGCGCAGGCAGGACGCGGCTATGTGCCGGAAGCCTGCGTGTTGCTGTTCCGCTTCGCATTCGAGGAGATCGGGCTCCACCGGCTCCAGATCTCGATCATCCCGCGCAACCGCCCGAGCCGCCGGGTCGCTCAGAAGCTCTGGCTGCGTGGCGAGGGAATCGCCCTTCGCTACCTCGAGATCGACGGGCGGTGGGAGGACCACGTCCGCTACGCCTTGACGGCCGAGGAATGGGTCGAACGTCGAGATCGGTACTTCCGCCAGTGGCTGGCCGGGTCGGGGACCTGGTAGCTCGCCTGCTCAGCGGCGGCGAACGACCGCCGGAGAGTGCGGGACGAAGGCCTGCGTGTCGAGATCGCAGGTGCAGCTGGTCAGCCGGTCGCCGACCGGCGTAGTCGCGGCCTGTCGAGATCGGTGAGCGCTACGGCCCGCTGTCAGGGCTGGCCGGCTGAAACGAAACCCGGCCAGTACATCGGGTAGTAGGCGACGTTCGTCCCCACCTGTGCCGCCTGGATGATCGTCTGGGTCCCGTACGGTCCGGAACCGATATAGACCGCGACGTGCGTGATCGGCAGGGCGCCATCGTTGGCGAAGTGGTAGAAGAGGAGGTCGCCAGGCTCGATGTCCGCCAGGCTGACATGGGCAGACTCCTCATCTTGGATGGTCGCCCCGTGCAACAGGTCGACTCCCGCCGCGGCCCACGCGAGCATCGTGAGGCCCGAGCAGTCGACGCCTTGGCGGCTCGCTCCACCCCACACGTAGGGCACCCCCAAGTAGGACTCCGCGGCTGCTACCGCTTCCAATCCTTGAGTGTTCGTTGCAACTGGAACGAGCGGCTGCCCGTATCCGGGCTGACCACCACCGGTCCCAGGCCCATAGGGCCAAGCGCCGCCGC
>PMZN01000114.1:11582-13448 GCA_003170375.1 Acidimicrobiaceae bacterium
CCACCCGTGCTGCCGCCTCCGCCGTTGGCGTGATCGCGCTTGGCGGCGGCCGTGGCAGCTGCCGCAGCTGCCGCGGCTTTGGCCGCCCTGGCCGCCTTGGCTGCGGCGGCTCTTTCAGCGGCTCTGAGTGCCGCGGCGGCCCTGGCAGCCGCGGCGGCGGCGATCTCCTGTTCCCGCTTGATGGTCAGTTGATAGAGCTGCCCCTTGACCTGTCGCAGGGCCGAGTCGGCGTCCAGCGTCGCCGCCTGGGCGAAGACCCGCGCCCTGGCCACAGCGTGCTGGGCTAGCGCCGCAGCTGTCAGGGTTCTCGACTGGGTCGCCCGTTCGGCGGCGAGCCTCCCGCTGACCACGTGCAGCTGGTTCACGGCTGCATCGAGACTGCGAACGACGATGTCCGAATAGACCGCCGCGCTCTGCGCGTCATTCACGCTCGAGTCGAGGACGGCGCCAACCCGGGAATCAAGGCCGTCGCCGGTGACATACGCCTCGATCGCCGCGGTCTGTGCGCGGAGACGCGCAGCCACGAGCTGGCGTCGTGTCGCTTTCAGCCGGCTCTCCGTCTTGGCGAGCGTCGCCTGGTCCTCGTGCAGGAGGACCGTCTGCTCGTCGTATTGCTCGGCCGCGATCGACACCTTGTTCTGGTCGGTCGTGATCTCCTCGGCCAGCGCCTGGGCACGGGCCTGGAGAGAATTGATCTGCGAGTTGGTACGGTTGATGGGACCGGGCGACGCTCCGGCCGGCGCGGCGACCACGAAGAGTGAAACCGCTAGGGCAACGACGGCAACGACGGACCCGACTTCGCATGTCGGGTGCCGTCTCTTGAGCAACATATCTTAACTTTGGTCACATTAGCCACGACTGTCAACTGAATGGCAGCTGAGCAGGTGCTCTTGATCGACAAATATGCAGCGAGCGGGGCGTCAGAAGTGCTGGACTGATCCCCGACGGTGGCCTAAGTGCGGTCACGGGGACGTAGCCCAACCGGCAGAGGCAAGGCGCTTAAAACGCCCACAGTGAGGGTTCGAGTCCCTCCGTCCCCACCTTCATCCCCACCCGTGGTCAGGGCAGCAACGTCTCGATCAGACAGGGAGCTAGTTTCGGGGAGGCTTTGAAGGGTCTCGATCCACTCTGGTTGGTGCTCGCCGGGTTCGGTGCCGGCCTGAGCGGCAGCGTCGCGGGGCTGGCGTCGCTCGTGAGCTACCCGGCCCTTTTGGCCATTGGGCTTCCGCCGGTAAGTGCAAATGTGTCCAACACGGTCGCCCTTGTCTTCAGCAGCGTCGGCTCGGTCTGGGGTTCACGGCCCGAATTGATCGGCCAGCGAGCCCGGGCTCGGCACCTGGGCCCGATCGCCGTCGCCGGCGGGCTCGCCGGCGGGCTCCTTCTGCTGGAAACACCTTCCGGCGCCTTCGCTCTGGTCGTGCCGTGGCTGATCGGGCTGGCGTCGCTCACTATCCTCATCCCGCGCAACCCGGCCCGCCTGGTGCCGACCGAGGTGCACCGGCCGACGTGGAAGCTCAGCGCGGGCGTGTTCCTCGTCGCCGTCTACGGTGGCTACTTCGGGGCAGCAGCAGGGGTGCTGCTACTCGCCCTGCTGCTCGTTGCCACGGCGGAACCGTTCGCGCGAGGCAACGCCATGAGGAACCTGCTTGTCGGGCTGGCCAATGCCATGGCCGCGGTGGCGTTCGTCGCCATCGGGCCGGTCCGATGGTCGGCCGTGATCCCTCTCGCTGCGGGATGCCTGCTCGGCGGCCGACTCGGCCCAATAATCGTGCGCCGGGTCCCGGGGGCGCCGCTCCGGGCCGTCATCGCCTGCGCAGGTCTCGGCCTGGCAGTGCACTTGGGCCTGGATGCGTACCGCTGAGCTAG
>PMZN01000174.1:0-2569 GCA_003170375.1 Acidimicrobiaceae bacterium
GCCGCTTCGGCCGACACCGCGAAAGCGGTCTCGGTTCCCAGACGGGCTATGCGCTCGGCGATCCTGGGTCCGACCAGGGTTGTCGCCTGGTGGTCTTTCTGAGCGGTCGAGTCTGGCCCTTGGGTCTCGTCGGACGATCTCTGGCCGGAATCCATCTTGACCTCCATCTGTCGAATGACACCGCACCCTGCTCAGCTGAACTGGTCGTGCCGAATCGGCGGNNCTGTCGACAGCATCAACGTCCTTAGCCTGGAATTGCTTGATGACTGCAGCTCGGCAAACAGTGTTGGTTGACCGAACAATCCGCCGTTGGTATGGCCCTCCGATTCTCCACCTGGAGGCCCTCGCCAGGCATTTCCTCTCCCTGACGTCGATGCGCCTGCTGCGGCGGGTGAGCCTGTCGAAAGTCGCGCGGACGAGGCGTTCCCACAAAACTTCGATTCGTGATTCTCGAAAAGACATGTACGCCACAACGAGCAAGGGAAGTGCCGCCACCGGGCGTTACCGGTACGCTCAGCTTGGGCCATTGCAGACTTCCTCCCGGGAATCCCCTTCCTAGCGACATGAAAGTGCGATCCCCTAGCACACGCCGAGGAACGAGCACATCGTGATGGCGTAAACCAAAGCGCCTTGAACGAGATCATCAAGCAGGACCGACTCGTCCACGCTGTGGGCATCACCCAGATTGCCAGGTCCGACGATAACTGTCGGTACACCGGCGGCTATGAGAAAACGCGCGTCAGTCGCGCCACGCATCATGCCGACACGAGACTGTCGCCCGCTCACGATCCGAACGGCTTCCTGCACGATACACACAATCTCACTGTTGGGGTCGATTTCCGAAGCATCCAGGCATGCGCGCTCTGCGACCTCGATACGAATCCCTTCGTCTCTGCGCACGCCGTTAACAGCATGGGCTATCTGCTCACGCGCGAACTTTGCCCCTTCCGACGGCAGGAAACGACAATCGATTGTGAGCGTGCAGCAATCTGGAATGCTATTCGGACTGTCTCCACCTCGAATGACCGTCGGCGTCAGTACGACGTGGCGGCCGGCGGCCGGCGACTCTGACACAAGCTCCTGTTTCTCAAAAGCCTGCAGAACCTTCTCCATTCCCTTGATCGCATTATCTCCGAGCTCGGCTTGCGATGCGTGGGCACTGGTTCCGAAGGTGGTGACTTCGATCCAAAGCCGGCCTTGGGCAGTCGTGACGACATCTAAACCGGTTGGCTCTCCGCAGATTCCGGCATCGGCCCGAGGAAGCATGCCGTGTTCATAGAGATAGCCCGATCCCAGTAGCCCACCGCATTCTTCGTCGCCCACCAGCGAGATGGCGATCTCACCCTGAAGTTCCAGCCCGGCGCGAGCGATCATCGAGAAAGCCTGTAACACACAGGCAATCGACCCCTTCATGTCCGTTGCACCACGACCCCAGAGCCGTCCATCGGCTACCAAAGCGGAAAAGGGTGGATGACGCCACTGCGTCTCATCGGCCGTGGGCACAACATCGGTGTGGCCGTTCCATGCCAGAACCCGACTACCTAGTTTACCCCACCGGGCAATGACCGAGTCGCGCCCTTTGCTCGCCGTTATCGTCGTGATATCCCGTGCCCCTGCCTGTCGGAGGCATCTCGCACTCACACGGGCTACCGCCTCTTCATCCCCTGGCGGATTGACGCTCGAGCAACGAATGAGTTCCTGTGCGGTCCCAACAAGCTCGTCAAGATCGAGAACTCTCTTCAAGTGCCCTTGCCACGACATGACCGGAGTGGGCCTACGCACTAGGAGACCGCTGAGCAAAGCGTCTTCGAAGCTCGGCCGCTGTTCGATCGCCGCTTAGGCGTCAGCTGCTCCGCTCGCCGCCTGCCCGTCGGGCGAAGGTCGGGAGAGATTCGGTCGGAGGGCGGCCGGGAAGAGGCTCTCTCGGCGCTCTTGTGGCCGTTCTCCTTTGTTCTCAGCGGGGTTTCCTCGCCTCTGGCTACTCGGCCGTGGTAACCAGCCATGTCGAGCCGTCGTGGCTGAGGCCGAGGTTCAGCATCCGCATCAGGTTGACGGCGGCCGCCCGGTGGGCGAGCCAGATCCTGTTCTTCTCTATTCCTATGTAGCGAAGGCGGCGGTTCTGGCCGCGCACGAGCCAGGCGATCGTGCGCTCGATCATCGGGCGCTTTTGCCGATAGGTCTCCTGGAACTCTGCTGTCGAGGCCAGCTGGCGGGCAGCCGCCAGGATGGCGGAGTTGTCGTGGACGACGATCGTGCGGCCCGCCTTGGACTTCGTGCAGCGCTTCTTGGACGGGCAGGTGGCGCAGCTCTTGGCGAAGCGGGCACGGCCATGGGCGTTGATGCTGACAGTCACGCCCTCGGGGCAGGTGACCGTTTTGTTTTCTTCGTCGATGTCGAAGTCGTCCAGGCTGTAGCCGCCCTCGACCGCCGGGCGCAGCGGCAGCGGCTTTATGACGGCGCTCATCTCCTTTTGTCCTATGTGCTGACGGAGATCGCCCGAGCCGTAGGCCGAGTCGGCGAGGATCTCTGTGCCGGCCGGCTCGTCTTCGATGAGCCCGGGAGCGGCCTC
>PMZN01000174.1:2619-3092 GCA_003170375.1 Acidimicrobiaceae bacterium
AGAGCCAGCAGCGCCACGGCCTCTTGCTGGGCCCGGTCGAGCTCGAGGCCGAGGTCCTCGGCGGCAAAGACGAGCTCGTAGGCGTCGTCCACGAGCTCAGAGACGAGGCGGTCGATGTCGTCTTGGTCCTCGAAGTCGCACGGCGGGCGCCCGGAGCCGAGGTTGTGCTCGTGCACATAGACGCCGTCGGCCAGCTCGGGCACGAGCTTTCGCACCCGGCGGATCTGGCTTTGCAGCAGGCTTATGGTGTCCTGGCGCTGCACGGCGTCGTCGAGCACTGTCGAGTCGAGCGCCCGGCGGTTGCGCTTGGCGATGACGCCGGACTCCTTCACCACCTCCCGCACGGCCTCGAATATCCGCTCCGGGCGATTTGAGGCGCGCAGCTTGTTGCGCCAGAGAACCAGCACCGTCGGGTGGAAGCCCTCGTCGTCCAGAGCCAGGCCGGCGGCCACCTTCCAGGCGATGGAGGTCCG
>PMZN01000075.1:0-168 GCA_003170375.1 Acidimicrobiaceae bacterium
AAGGACGGGCCGTCAGCGGGCGTCACGATGGTCGCGGCCCTGGCATCTCTCGCCTCAGGTCGGCCTGTGCGCTCCGAGGTCGGCATGACCGGCGAGGTCACCTTGAACGGTCGCGTGCTCCCGATCGGCGGAGTGAAGCAGAAGCTGCTCGCCGCTCATCGCGCCGGG
>PMZN01000075.1:245-2731 GCA_003170375.1 Acidimicrobiaceae bacterium
GGCCGCCTCTGGAGAGGGATCGGCCTCGGCGGGGTCGGGTTCGGCCGCGGCGTGAGGGCCTGGGCGCTTGATCACCCGGCGCCGGCCGCCGAGCGCTCGTTGCGCCTCGTCGACCGCGACGTTCCCGAGCCTGGCCCGAACGAGATCCTCGTGAAGGTGCACGTCTGCGGCGTCTGCCGCACGGACCNNGTCGGCAACCTGGGACGGGTGAGATTCGAGTAAAAGTGGCCGCCTGCGGCGTCTGCCGCACGGACCTGCACCTCGTGGAGGGCGACCTTGCTCCTCGCCGCCCAGGTGTCGTCCCGGGCCATGAGGTAGTCGGCCACGTGGCCGCACAGGGCCGGGACGCGCAGCGCTTTGCCGAGGGCGAGCGCGTCGGGATCGCGTGGTTGCGCTCGACGTGCGGCGCGTGCCGTTTCTGCGTGCGAGGTGACGAGAACCTCTGCATCGAACCCCTCTTCACGGGCTGGGACGCCGACGGCGGCTACTGCGGGTACGCAGTGGTGGACGAGCGGTACGCCTACCGGATCCCGGAGGTGTTCTCCGACCGCGAAGCCGCCCCACTGCTCTGCGCCGGCATCATCGGCTACAGGGCTCTGCGGCGGTCGGGCCTGCGGCCGGGTGGCCGGCTCGGCATCTACGGCTTCGGAGGTTCCGCTCATCTGACGGCCCAGGTTGCCCTTTACGAGGGCGCGACCGTGCACGTCATGACGAGGGCGCCCGACGCTCGGGAGCTCGCGCTCGCCCTCGGGTGCGCGTCGGCCCAGGGAGCCGACGATCCCCCACCGGAGCCGCTCGACGCGGCCATCCTCTTTGCCCCGGTCGGAACGCTCGTCCTCCCGGCTATGGCAGCTCTGGACCGCGGCGGCCGGCTCGCGATCGCCGGCATCCACCTCTCCGACATCCCCACGCTCAACTACGAGAGCTACCTCTTCGAGGAGCGAGAGCTGGTCAGCGTGACCGCGAACTCGAGGCGCGACGGCGAGGAGTTCCTGGCGCTCGCCGCCGAGATACCGATCCGGCCCACGACCACCGAATACCCCTTCGAGAAGGCCGCCGTCGCACTCGGGGATCTCGCCCGGGACGCCGTGAACGGCGCCGCGGTTATCCGTGTCTCGGGAGACCGCTGAGCCTGGCTGGCCGCTCAAGCCCGGGCGTCGCCCCCGACCGCCGGGCGCGGCCGCCCGGATGCCCGCCCTTTGGATGCGATCCCCGGCGAGGTTCTGTGTCTATTGCACGGGCGGCCTATGGCAAGTCAAGCGCCCGGCAGGGTCGTCGCCTACATCGACGGCTTCAATCTCTACTACGGCCTGAGGTCCAAGGGCTGGCGCCGCTACCTCTGGCTCGACCTCAACCAGCTGATCGCGTCTCTGCTGCGACCGTACCAAGAGCTGAGCGGGGTCAAGTACTGCACCGCTCGGATCTCGGCGCCACCGGCATCTGTACAGCGCCAGACGACCTACATCGAGGCCCTCGCCGCAACCGGCGTTCGGATCATCGAAGGAAAGTTCCAGCCGCGAGATGGCCGCTGCCTTCGTTGTGGGCACACATGGGCGATCTTCGAGGAAAAGCAGACGGACGTCAACTTGGCCATTGAGATGATGCGAGACGCCCATCTCGACCTCTTCGACACCGCCATGCTCGTGTCTGGGGACTCTGACCTTGCCCCGGCCGTGGCTGCCGTGCAGCAGCTTTATCAAGCCAAGGCCGTCGTTGTCGCGTCACCCCCTGGCCGGAGGTCGGACGTGCTGAACTCGGTGGCGTCTGCCGCCTTCAGCATTGGCCGAGCCAAGATCGCGAATGCGCAGTTTGCCCAGGTCGTGATGTCGACGACAGGTCATCAACTTCGTCGACCGCTCAAGTGGACGTGATTGTGGCCGCGGGAGAGCGAAGGGCAATACGTTGCGCACAAGCGCAAGCGTCATCGCCTTGACGAGAGCGTGGAGTGGGGGTTCGCGTCGGAGGACCGACTCGAAACCGAACTCCACGCCCTGTTGAAGCAGATAGCGGCTGGTCAGAGCTTCCGCGGGTTGCCTGAACACGCGACCTAGGAGCTTCAAAATAGGTGCTGCTCCCCCACTTCAGTCGGGCTCTGAGAGTTGTCTCGAACCTCCGACACACCACCGCTCCCGACCGGGACGCGCGCCGTGGTGAGCTTCATCAAATCAGGCGCCAGTGACCGGTAGTACGAGATCGTGCACGTCCCCCTCCGACGCGAAATGCGTTGTCGTGGGACATCCCGTGGCGTTTCAAACTCGGACGATCTTGAGCCCGGGCACCTCGACGTAATCCTCGTCTTGGGTTACGACCGGTACCCCTAGCGACATGGCCGTCGCGGCGATCCAGGAGTCGTTGACCGCTATCTGCTTTTGCATGTCGCGCAACAGGACGCGTAACCGCGCCCAAGCCTCGGCGACTGCCTGGTCGACGGGCAGGGGATCGAGGGCCAGCGCTTCGCTCAAGGTTGCCAGCCGCCTGTCGCGGGT
>PMZN01000140.1 GCA_003170375.1 Acidimicrobiaceae bacterium
GTGGCGCCGCGCGACCAGCCGCAAAGCATCGGCGCCGGCGTTGTGCCGGGTCCCCTCGTACTCCGGACCCGGGTTGCCGAGCCCCACAGCGAGCAGGTCGGCGGAGCTCACGTGCTCTCGGTCCCCACCGGCTGCGCGGGAACGAACGGCGCGGATACCTCTGAACAGCTTGCCCGCTCTCAGCCTTCGTCGGAAGCGGCTGGCTGTTCGCCTCCGACGACTTCTGCTCCCTCGACCTCGGCCGTGGGCTCTGGCTCGAGAGCGCGTGGCATGTGCGCGATCGCGACCGCGGCCTCGGGATCGACTTCGGTCGTCACTCCCTCGGGAAGCACGAGGTCCGACACCCGCAAGGAGTCACCCACCTCGAGAGCCGAGATGTCGATCTCGATGACCACAGGGACGTCGCCCGGCTTGGCCTTGATCTGCAGGCTCAGCAGCTCCTGGTCGATCGTGCCCTCGACGCGGTGCACCGCCTCGGAGTCTCCTACAAGGGCGATCCGGACCTCGGCCGTGACGATCTCGTCACGCCGCACGACCTGGAAGTCGACGTGCGTCACGGTCTGACGCACCGGGTGGCGCTGGAGCACTTTCGCGATCGCAAGGTGCGTCGTATCCCCGATCTTCAAGCTGAGCAGCGCGTTGAGGCCCGCTTCGGTCGTCAACGCTGCTCGAAGGTCGCGGGCACCGATGGCCACAGGTATCGGAGCCATGCCGTGCCCGTACACGACGCCGGGGATCTTCCCCGCGGTACGGAGTCGTCCGCTCGGCCGCGTGCCCAGTGGGCGACCCGACTCGACGTTGAGTGTGATCTCGGCCATGTGACGCTCCTGCAGAAGAGAAGGCGGGCTGGTACAGCGACGGACGCGACCACACCTACGGTGCGTTTACGCTGCAGGACTCCGATTGTAGGCGATCGTGCGAGCCTGCTCGGCTCGGACGGTCGAGCGGCACCTCCGAGAGCGCGCGCGAGATCTCAGAGAAGGTTCTGACCGCCGAATATCTCCGACACCGAAGTGTCCTCGAACACGGCGTGGATCGCATCCGCGACGATCTTCGCGATCGAGAGCACCTCGAGCTTGGGGATCCGTAGGTAGACCGGCAGCGGGAGCGTGTTCGTGACTATCACACGGCTGATCGGGGAGGCGTTGAGCCGGTCGAGCGCGGGGTCCGAGAGCAAGGCATGTGTCGCCATGGCCCAGACGTCGGTAGCGCCCGCCTCCACGAGCCGGTAGGCAGCGGCGCACACGGTGCCGGCGGTGTCGATCAGGTCGTCGATGATCACGCACGGCCGGCCCCTCACTACGCCGACCACGTCCATCGCCTCGACCTCGTTGTAGGTCCCGCGCGGGTGTCTCTTGTGCACTAGCGCAAGGTCGGTGTCGAGCAACTGGCTGTAGCGCTCGGCGACCTTCACCCGGCCTGCGTCCGGAGCGATGACGACGAGGTCGTCTGCCCCGTACTGGCGCAGGTAGTCCAGCAACACCGGGGCCGCGGTGAGATGGTCCACCGGTACGTCGAAGAAGCCCTGGATCTGGCCTGAATGGAGGTCCACGCTCACAACCCGGTCGACTCCGGCCGCTGACAGCAGGTCCGCAACCAGTTTGGCCGTGATCGGCTCGCGGCCCGTGGCCTTGCGGTCCTGGCGTGAGTAGCCGTAGTAGGGGCAGACGGCGGTGATCCGATGCGCCGACGCGCGCTTGGCAGCGTCGACCATGATCAGCTGCTCCATGATGGAGTCGTTCACCGGCCCTGAGTGGGTCTGCACGATGAACATGTCTGCACCGCGCATGGACGCGTCAAAACGGCAATGGATCTCGCCGTCGGCGAACCTCCGGATGTTGGTCTCGCTCAAGGTGACACCCAGGCAAGAGGCGATCTCCTCCGCCAACCCCGGGTGGGTCTTGCCGCTAACCAGCTCCAGCCGCCGCTTCGGCGTCATCTCCACGACTCGCCTCCTTTGCGAGCCCCGGGCAATGTGACCGGCGTGCTCGGAACGCGCGGCGGAAGCCTAGGGCCGAAGGCTGCTCCCATGCTCAGCTCGTCCCTCCGATGTCCGGTGCCAAGAACGGCCCAACCCGCTCGCCAGGCGCCAACCGTGTCCCCTCCTCGAGGACGACGTAAGGGCCGACCGAGCATTGCTCGCCGATCACCGCGTGCGAGGCGACCGTGTGGCTGAGCGTCGCGCCAGGCGCGACCTCACAGTCGACAAGGTGAACCGAGGGCCCGAGCACGGCTCCGGCACCTACGGTCGTCGTGCCTTGCAGGATCACACCGGGGAGCAGAGTGACGTCCGCAGCAAGGCGAACGGACGCGTCCAGGTAGGTCCGCCCCGGATCCCACATCGTGACGCCGCGACGCATCCACCGTCTGTTGATACGCGCCCTCAACTCTGCCTCGGCAGCGGCGAGCTGAGCCCTGTCGTTCACCTCCAGGGCCTCGACCGGGTCCGGCACCACGACCGTCGTGACCGCGTACCCGGCGTCGTGGAGAACTGCGACCGTGTCGGTCAGGTAGTACTCACCGAGAGAGTTGTACGGCGACAGCCGGCGCAGCGCCGGAGCGAGGACACCGTGCTTGAAGCAGTAGACATTCGTGGCGACCTCGTCGATCTGGCGCTCGAGCTCGGTGGCGTCAGGCTCGTCGACGATGCGGGCCACGCGTGCGTCCTTGTCGCGGACGATTCTCGAGTAGCCGTTCGGCTGATCCAGCCGGGCGGTGAGCAGCGTCGCAGCGCCCCCGTTGGCTCGATGTCCGTCGACGAGCGACGAGAGCGTCCCCCCTCTTAGCAGCGGCATGTCGCCGGGCAGCACGATGACGTCGCCCTCGTCGAGATCAGCGGCCCCATAGGAGCCGGACAGGCCCGTGAGCGCCACCGCGGCCGCATCGCCGGTTCCGCGGGGTTCGAATTGCTCCACGAACTCGATTGCGAGGTGCCGGGGAGCTTCGGCCTGGATGGTCTTTACGACCTCGGTCGCTCCATGGCCGACAACGACCGCGACGCGCTCAACGCTCAGCGCCCCAAGGGCGTCGAGAACGTACAGAACCATCGGACGCCCGCACAGCCGGTGCAGCGGCTTGGGCGTGGCCGACCGCATTCGCGTGCCTTCGCCCGCGGCGAGCACGATGGCCGAAAGCGGACGACGGTTCATGGCCCTATTGTCCACCTCCTGGCGGACTTCGCCAGCGCCTTTTTTTCGAGCTGCAAGGAGCAATGGCCGTGGATCCCTGTCCCACCAAGCCCGGGGTGCTCGCAAGCTACGTGAACGATCTCTGGGAGGACCACGTCATAGATGCCCTATCGTCCTACGTCGCGATCCCCTGTCTTTCGCCGGACTTCGACCCCAGCTGGGCTGACAACGGTGAGATCGGTCGCGCTGCCCGGCTGCTCTCCGAGTGGGCTGCGTCGCGGTCGCTCCCGGGCTGCGCCGTCGAGATCATCGAACACGAGGGCTTGACTCCCGCCATCATCGCGGACGTGCCGGCCACGCCCGGTGCCGCGACTCGGCTCGTCACCTTGCTCTACGGCCACCTCGACAAACAGCCGCCCCTCGGCAGCTGGAGGGAGGGGCTCGACCCGTTCGTCGCGGTGCGCGAGGGCGAGCGCCTGTACGGAAGGGGAGCCGCTGACGACGGGTACTCGATCTTCGCCGCGATCGGCGCACTCGCGGCTCTCGCCGCGACCGATACCCCGCACGGCCGGTGTGTCGTCCTCATCGAGGCGAGCGAGGAGAGCGGCAGCCCGCATCTCGGCCCGTACCTCGAAGATGTCGAGGCCCGCATAGGCGCGCCGGGGCCCGGCCTCGTCGTCTGCCTGGACTCGGGGTGTGCCACCTACGACCGGCTCTGGAACACCATCTCGCTCCGTGGCTCGCTCGTCGTCACCCTAAGCGTCGAGGTGCTCTCCGAAGGGGTCCACAGCGGGCTCGCCGGCGGCATCGTGCCTTCGTCCTTCCGCCTTGTCCGCCAGCTGCTGTCTCGTATCGAGGACGAGGCGACCGGCGAGATCCTCGTTCCGGAATGCCTCGCCGAGCCGCCCGCCCGGTATCTTGCCGCGGCCGAGACGATGGCCGCCGAGCTCGGGAAAGCCGCTCTCGGCGAGTTCCCGGCCGTCCCTTCACTCGAGTTCTCGGGTCGGGCCGGCGCCGACCGGCTCCTTCGACGTACCTGGATGCCTTCACTCGCCGTGATCGGGATCGACGGCGTGCCTTCGGTGAAAGACGGCGGCAACGTGCTGCGACCCTTCACGACGGCGAAGCTCTCGCTTCGACTGCCTCCCTCTGTCGACGCAGACCGGGCGGCCGAAGCGGTGGCCAGCACACTGTCGGCGAACCCGCCGCAGGGGGCGAGGGTGAAGGTCGTCGTGGTGAACGCGGCGAGGGGCTTCGACGCGCCTCCGCAAGCGGAATGGCTCGCCCGAGCCACCGACGAGGCCTCGGAAGCCCTGTTCGGACGGCGGGCGGGAGCGATGAGCGAAGGCGGGACGATTCCGTTTCTGGCCGAGCTCGCGTCGTTGTTCCCCGAAGCCCAGTTCCTCGTCACCGGCGTGCTCGGGCCCGGCAGCAACGCACATGGGCCGAACGAGATGCTGGACCTGGTGACGGCCCGGCGTCTTACCGCCGCGGTCGCATGCGTGCTCGCGGCGGCGCCCTGATCGAGCCCAGGGCCCTCGACACATCGTTTCACGGTGGTGCCGTCAGCGCCGTTGTCCGAGCGTCACCTCGACGCCGCGAACGTCACCGTCTTGGTCGAAGAGAACGACGACGTCGACGTAGCCGAGCCGATCGAGGTCGTCGCCGAGCGCGTCCGCCTGCTCACCTCCGAGCTCCAGCAGGAGAGCACCGCCGCGCCGGAGGAAGCGGGGGCACTCGGCAAGGACGCGCCGGAGGATCTCGGTGCCCTCGCGACCGCCGTCGTAGGACAGCGGCGACTCGAACGCGAAGGTGTCGCGCGGGAGCAGTGCCAGCGCGGGTGTCGGCACATAGGGAACCACGCCGACGACGACATCTGCGCGGCCTTCAAGCGTGCGGGGCAGCGGGGTGAACAGATCGCCGCAGTAGACCTCCACGCCGTTGGCAGCGGCGCAGGCAACGGCACGTTCGTCGACATCGGACGCGACGACCCGCGCACCAGGACGGCTAGTGGCCAGAGTCTTGGCCATCGCGCCGGTCCCGGTGCAGAGATCGATCGCCACACCGTTGGCTGGAAGGCGCTCGACGGCGCGAAGCGCCAGCGGCTCGCTCTGCCAGCGTGGAACGTAGACACCTGGATCGACGCCGATCTCCGAACTGCAGAACGAGACAGTCCCGGTGATCCAGGCGAGTGGCTCTCCCGTGAGACGACGCCCGACGAGCGCCTCGAGCAGTTCGGCATCGCCGGCCGCGCACGCCCGGAGCTCGTCCGCCTCCTCTTGCGCCGCGACGAACCCGGCGCCCAAGAGCAATGCCTCGAGCGATCCGGCGTCCTCGGGCAGACAGGCGCGACGCCCTGGGCCGCGCACTCGCTCCTAGGTACCTGGTTCGGGGCTCAGGACCGGCCTGCACTCCGAGCCGGCCTCCCGATCAGAGCTCGCGGCAAGCGAGCGGTGGAGTACGGCGGATACCGGCCGTACCACAATCTGCTCGTCAGAGACGCTCGCCGAGCCGTCGACGATGAGGCTGAAGCCCCCGTCTTCGATCGCCGGCCACAACAAGGTGACGTCCGGCCGCTTCGATGCGTTCGAACGCGAGCGGGTCCCGCCGGAGAGCTCGAGATCGCCGTTCTCCCAGCTGACGCGCACCGAGACCGCGTGGGGACGGCCGTCGTCCGACACGGTCAGCAAGTAGGGAGCGTCCCCGTACTTGGCCGCTTCAGAACGGAGCTGCTCGAGTCCGACCGGAACGGTCATAGCCGCCATCGTAGGGGCTTTGGAGTGCCCACCGACCCGATCATGCGCCAAGCACGAGGAGCTCTTGAGCCATCCTGCAGCTCCGGCGTGCGACGAGCGCGGCCCGGGCGGTTACAGCCGAGACGACCGCGAGGCCGGCCGAGACGACCGACCACTCGGCCGCGATCGAGGTCTGGATGCCGGTCCAAGGATGGATTCCGGGACCGGAGCCGATCAGGTCGGCCCGCGGGATCGGCGCTTGGTGCGTGACACCGATGCCCCACGCGATCGACGCGACCGCGGCGATCAACATGACGATGGCCGTCAACTGCGCAAGCCGCACTCCGCCCCTGAGGTCGCTCACCCTCAGATCCGCGCTGCGGGCCCCGAGCACCACACAGAAGACACTCAGCAGCCCCGCCACCGCGACCACGTCCCACGCGATCGAGAGCACTGAAACGGCCAGCGGTTGACCACCGTGAACGGCCGCGGCCGAGGGACCAGGCATGAGGCTGGCCCGCAGGATCGATAGCCCGATCTCGACAACAGCGGCTATCAAAGGGGCGGTGACGAGCAGCAGCCACCGTCTGCGTGCTCCTCCCTCCGGCACGCGATCCGTCAGGCTCCCGACGAGTCCCCATCCCGCGAGGAGGAGAACGAGCATGGCAATGCTCGCCCATTGGAAGCTCATCATCGCGTCCGCCGCGACGCGTCCACCTGTGCTCAAAGGAACATGGGGCCCGGCCCACATGGAGCTCCGGAACGAGTGCTGCTCTATCGCCGAGACAAGAAGGAGACCGACGATGGCCGGCACCGTCGCCCAGGCGATCGAGGCACGAGCGCGGTCCCGCCACGCTCCGACGGTTTGCGGCATCCCCGCAGGGCGCAACCGGGCCCGCACCGCGCCAACGGCAAGGTCCATGACAGCTCGACGGAGCGGACGGTCGTCACCGGCAAGTTCCTCCAGGAATCTCTGCTGGTCTTGGCCGTACCGCTCGCGCCACCAGCCGGGGTAGGCACCGAGAGCGCACCGGGCGAGAACCGGCACGCGGGCGGCACGCCGTTTGCTCCCGTCGGGCCAGGTCACGCCTGCGCTCCCGCCGGGCCGTCAGACAAGTGATCCCTCGTCGCTCCGAGTCGCTTCGAACCAATCGAAGTCACCCTCTCGAGCTCGCAAAGCTGCTGCTCGAGCGCAGTCGCACCCGCGGCAGTCAAGCGGTAGGGGTGGCGCCGGTCCTCCGGTTCGAGCGCTTCGACGAGGCCCCTCTCCTCGAGACGAGCAAGGCAGCCGAACACGGTCCCCGGGCCCAGAGTCACCCGGGCGAAGGCTTCGACGTCCTTCATGAGCGCGTAGCCGTGCTTCGGCCCTCCTGCGAGGGAGGAGAGCACGAGGAGGGAAGGATCCGGTTTCGGGAAGAGCCTGCGACCGTTCATATCATCTTACGATATATCATTTCACGTAATAGTCAAGGGCCGCAGGGCGGCGGCTCTCAACAACGGCAACCGGCCAACCCTGTCCCCAAAGCGGCCAGGTCTTCCATGATCGCAACGGCGCGGTCCGGCACGTGCTCCGCAAGACGAGCCCGAAGATCGTGAGCAACCTTCGCCGTCAGCGCCGCGGCCGCAATGGCCACTACTGCAGCTGGGACGACAGATCGAGACCGGTCACGCGCCACCAGAGCTCCGGCCACGCCCGCGAACACGACGCGCCCGGCCATTCCTGCGGGTTCGAGCCGGGAGCCGGTGAAAGGCATCTTGTCGAGCACGAGCTCGACGACAACTGCGACGCCCGCAGCAGGCGCCGCAAGACGGTGGCAGAGCACCGCAGGCAGCGTCTCGGCATCTCCCCGGGCGATCACTGCAGCCAGTCCCACCGTGGAGCGCATACCGCTCGCCACACCCACGAGCGCGCTTGGCAGGAATCGGCGGAATGTCATGCATTCGACAGACGGCTTCATCCCCCTGTCGTAGCACAGCCTCCCACCACCGGGCTCAGGGGCCGACGACAACTCGATTCCGCCCCTGGCGCTTGGCCTCGTACATCGCCGAGTCGGCGGCGGAGACCAGTGAACCCGCGCCCATGAGCTCCTCGGAGAGCTGCGCCACGCCGATTGAGACACGCACCGGCAGCCCGCCGGTCAGCGGGTCGAAGTCGAGCGAGGCGATACGGCTCCTGAGGACCTCGGCAACCCGCAACGCGGCCTGGAGGTCCGTGTCGGGCAGCAGTGCGACGAACTCCTCGCCTCCGTAGCGCGCCAGCAGATCGCCGCGTCGAAGACGATCCCGGAGCCCCCTCCCGACGGCCTGCAGCACGGAGTCGCCCACGGCGTGGCCGAGAGAATCGTTGATGTCCTTGAAATGGTCGATGTCGATGAAAAGCACGGTGCACAGTGCGGCGTCGCGACGCGCACGGGCGATTGCGCGAACCACGGCCGCATCCAGCGCACGCCGGTTCGCGAGCCCGGTCAGCGAGTCCGTCAACGCCTCCGCCCTCACTTCTTCGTAACGGCGCGCGTGGGTCACGGCGACGGCGCACTGGTCGGCAAAGAACTCGATGGCCTGAACGTGGGCGCGATCGGGGATCAGTCCGTTCACCGGCTCGTCAACTGAGATGAGACCGAGCAGACCGCCGTCGGCATCGACGATCTTCACTGTGAGCATGTCCTCAGGGTGCCATTGGCCGTCTGCCCACTCCCGGTCGCGAGCCGGAGTGTTCAGCTTGTCGTTGAGCTCGAGCGGAATCTTGAACCTGCGGTGGTCGAGGAAGTACGAGCGGCTCAGCAGCATCTCCGGCTGCATGACCTCAGCGAATTCCTCGAGCGTTACCGGGGTCTCCCGCAGCTGTTTGCTCTCGGCCTCGGTGAGCCCCACGGTCGCGCCGACCACGAGAGCATCGTCGGGCATCCGCAGATAGATGGCGGCGCGACTGAAGCCCCCTGCGGTGGTCATCGCCCGCGCGATCTCGCGCAGCACCTCGTCCAACGAGTAGTAACCGCGGATCTGCGCGCTCGCGGCTAGAAGGTCCTCGAGTTGGCGCCGCTGCGCCTCCGCCACCGCGACCGCGGCACGCTCGACGGCTCGGGCACGAACGATCTCGAGACCGACGACGGTGAGCTCGGCGAGCGTCTCGAGCAGGAGGGTCTGGCGCGGTCCGGGAAAGGACCCGTGCAGCGGATCAGCTGGATTCAACAGCCCGAGCGGCTCGCCGTCCAAGCCGATGAGAGGCGCGAACAACAGCGGACCAGACCGCGGGGGACCCGGCGCGTTCGATGATTCAACCGGAAGCGTGCCGGCGATCACATCGGGCCGATCGCGCACCGGATGTCCCGGCGGGACCCAGCAGACCGCACCAATTGGCACCGCCGCCTCCCGCAGCGCCTCGAAGGCCGACGGGCTGAGCACCCGGCTGCGAAGCACGCCGTCCTCCTCCACGCTCAACCCCGATGTCGCCGAGTACCTGAAGACACCGTCGTCGCCTCTGATCGCGATCGCGCAGACGTTGCAGCCGAGCTGGCCGCGCGCCGTGGTGTTGATCAGATCGAGCAGTTCGGCCTCGTCGGAGATCCTCCCGAGCGCGCGGGCCACCTCGAGGATCTCGCGCAGCCCTTCCGCTGCCTCCTCCAGACCCCTGGCGTCGTGCCGAGAACCGGACGGTCGTTCTCCGGTCATGACAGCAGCCCTGACGTGCCCAGCGCCCCCGCGAGCTTGGAGAGCATCATCGGGCGTATTCCATCACGTTCCAGGACCCCGCGAAACACCGGGTCGGGCGGCGCTGGTCCCGCCGCCACGACAGTCGAGGCCTGACCCTGGGCCCACCTGGTCTTCGCGGCTTCTTGTGACAAGGCCGGTGGTTGGGGGGACTGTGTCGCTCCAGAACCCGGTAACCCCCAACCAAAGGACAATCTAGTGAGAAGAACACTTCAGCTGACCTCCGGTGTCGCTCCGGGTGCCACCCTCGGCCAAGTCAGCGTTCGTCTCGGTCGAGCCACTTGTCGACGGCCACCGGTGTCCACGAACCAAGCCGGTCGATCATCGACTCGGGGTCGGACTCGATCACGACCATGTCGCGGTGCTCGGGCCGCAAGAAACGCTGCAGGGTGGCCAACTTGAACAGCTCGAGCAACGGGTCGAAGAAACCATTGACGTTGAGGATGCCGCACGGCTTGATGTGAATCCCGAGCTGGGACCACGTGACCACCTCGAAGAACTCGTCCAGGGTTCCGAACCCGCCCGGCAGCATGACGAAGGCGTCGGACTGGTCGGCCATCGCCGCCTTGCGTTCGTGCATCGTCGTGACGACTTGCAGCGTCGTCAGGCCCAAGTGGGCGACCTCCTTCTCTTTCAGATCTCGCGTGATCACTCCGTGCACTACGCCGCCCTCGGCCAACACGGCGTCGGCGAGCACGCCCATCAGCCCGACGCGTCCACCCCCGTAGATCAGCCGGATATCGCGGCGAGCCAGCAGACGCCCCAATGACTCGGCCGCTTCGGCGAACCCGGGATCGACCCCCGGGCTCGACGCACAGTAGACACCGACAGAGGAGAGATTCCGCGGCACGATCGTCTCCAGTAGCGAGCTCGTCAGGATCAGGACAACGATAGGTGCTAACCCGCAGGAGCGCCCCATGCCGTCCCGCGACGTCGTCCCCGANNACTCAGGGCTGGCGCAGAGCCCGTGGACGGACCTCGTTCAGAGCTGAAGGAACCCTTGAATCAGCGGGCATTCGCAGCGCATGCGAATGCGAACACCGCGAACCACGCTATCGCCGAGAGGTAGAAACCGCGCTCGATGGCGCCAAATCGCGCTCGCACTTGCGGAAGTGAGCGAGCGAGGGCAATGCCGAGGAGGCAGGCGACCATGGCCCAGCCGAATGCTGACGACACCGTCGCCAAGGATCGCCACCTCGCCTCGGAGAACATTAGGCAACTTAGTTGCGTTTCTGGTAGTATGGGGTGACGTGCCCGGGAAGTCAACCGCCCCGTATCTCTTCGGTGACCTGCTCGCGCTCGCCCGCCAGAGCTGGGTGCGCCAGATGGCTGGCCGGCTCAACCAACTCGGATACCTCGACTACCGCCGCGGCGATGCAGCCGCGTTACGGTTCCTTCGTCGCGGCCAGATGCCGATCGGCCGCCTCGGATCGATGCTAGGCATGACGCGGCAGGCCGCTCGCAAGGTCGTCAACGGGCTCGAGCAGCGGGACTACGTGCGCACCGAACGCGACGCGCACGACTTCCGAAGGCACAACGTCTTGCTCACGCCTCGAGGCGAGGTGTACGCACAGGCCGTCGTCGGGGTGATCGACGCGCTCAACCGCGACCTGTGCGCGCGGGTAGATCTCGTCCAGCTCACTGCTGCCGACGCTGTAATGCGGGCTGCGATCAGCGGCGACAACGCCCTGGAACGTGTTGCAGTCTCGGTCCGACCTCCAGGTTGATTCGCTCCATCGCCCAGATGCGAGCCAGCCGCAAAGCAATGTTCGCCCTGCTCAGTTCGTACTGAACTCAAACGAGATGAGCTCTGGCTCTCGCCGGATCTGCCCATGGGTCCCCGCGCCCTGACAAAGGGCCCGTCGAACGCGGGTCTATGGTTGCAGAAGGACCTTGAGCAAGCGGGGGGATCATGACGAAATTCCGGCCCATGACCTTGTTGTTGGCCGCGCTCGCGGCCTCTTCATCGATTGCTTTCTGGGCTGCCCCCTCGAGGGCGCAAGCGACAGTCACCTCCGCTCTCACGGTGCTGCGGACGAGCGTGAGCCCGCTGGTTCCGGAGCACTCATCCGCGCTCGGAGCGCTGGCGCCCGCGGCAGATGTTCATGTCGACGTCACTTTGAAGCTGCCGGACCCGGCTGCCGTGACGGCCTTCATCACGTCCCTGTCTGATCGCAGTTCTCCGAACTTCCAGCACTTCCTCCGCCCAGGGCAGTTCGGGCAGGTCTTCGGACCGCCGTTGTCAGAAGTGGCCGCGGTGGACGCGGTGCTCCGCTCCGACGGGCTCCGCCCCGGGCATGTGAGCTCGAACCGTCTCTCGATCCCGGTGACGGCCCCGGCCTCGGTGATCGACCGCGCTTTTCATGTGAGCCTCCTGAGCTACCGGTTGCCCAACGGGCGCGCCGCGTTCACGACCCTGTCGGCACCGAGCATCTCGGCATCGGTGGCCGCGGACATACAGGGGGTCATCGGCCTCAGCGATCTCGTTCAGCCCCGGAGCTCGGTCGTCCGCTCAACCAAGGTGCACGCGGTTTACCGGTCAGGCAGGCTCACCCCTCGCCGGGCAGCGGCGGGCCCGACACCGTGCGCGGCAGCCACCGCAGTGGCCAATGACTACGGGAGCTACACAGCCGACCAGTTGGCGAGCCACTACGACATGGCGCCGCTGTACGCCCACAGCGACTTCGGCCAGGGTGTCCACGTCGCCCTGGTGGAGTTCGAGCAGGACTCGNNGGCGAGGCGGCTCTCGACATCGAGGACATCATCGGCCTCGCCCCAAGGGCAACGATCGACGTCTACCAGGGACCGACCAGCTCAGACACGAGCGCTGTCTTGGACGTCTATTCGGCCATCGTGAATTCCGACACCGATCAGGTCGTCTCGACAGGCTGGGGGGAGTGCGAGCCGGATAGCGACCCGGCACTCCTGAGCGCCCAACAGAGCCTCTTCTCCCAGGCCGCCGCCCAGGGCCAGACGGTCTTCGCCGCCGCAGGCGACACGGGCTCGACCGACTGCTACGGCGATCCAGGCACGAACTACAGTGCTCAGCTCACCGTCGACGATCCTGCCAGCCAGCCGCACGTGATCGGGGTAGGCGGGACATCGCTCGGCGCCAAGTCCGAGACCGCCTGGAATGAGTCGAGAAGCTCAAACGGCGCCGGTGGCGGCGGGGTGTCTTCCAAGTGGTGCATGCCCTCCTATCAGGACCAGCCAGACCTCCCGGGGCTGGTCAGCCCCGACTCGGAAGCCGCCCCGACCGACTGCGGGACCAAAAGGCCATACATGCGACAGGTTCCTGACGTCTCGGCCGACGGCGATCCGGTAACCGGGTACGTCACCTATTGGGACGGATCCTGGCAAGGCGGCGAAGGGGGCACGAGCGCCGCAACGCCGCTATGGGCTGCAGCCGCCGCCCTGATCGACTCATCCCCGTACTGCGCCGACTACGGCTCAACGGATGCGACGGGAACGCTGTCTGCGACCCTCTATGCCATTGCCGACAGCGACTACTACTCCATCGCGCTCTCGGACGTGACGCGTGGAAGCAACTCCTACGCACCTTCGAGTTATGCAGGACCTCTCTACCACGCGACAAAGGGTTACGACATGGCAAGCGGGTTGGGCACGCCCCTGCTCGCCTATCCCGGCAACTACTACCCCGGACTGGCCGCCCTGACGTGCTTCATCACTGGGACGAAGCTGACAACGAGCCTCGTCACGGGTGTCTCACCGAAGGTGGGACCGAGCAGCCGCCCAACCCGGGTGACCATAGGCGGCTCGGGCTTTCTCCCCAAGCCAGAAGCGGACCAGCTCGAGGTCGGCACGAAATGGATCACTGTCTCCTGCGAGACAACCACCCGCTGCACCGGTGTTCTCCCGGCGACAAAGCCGGGGACGGACAATCTCGTGATGTCGGTCGCGGACCTGACGCTCAGTCCGCTCATCGCGCGTGATCGGTTCACGTTCGAAGGAGCGCCGGCGGTCACCCAGCTGACGCCCGACAGCGGACCAACGAGGGGCGACATGAGGGTGACGATCCGGGGAAGCAACTTCGTCGGCAAGGTGTCGGTGCACTTCGGAGCGAAGCCGGCGACGCGTGTGCGCGTCCTCTCGTCCTCCGAGATCACCGTCACGGCGCCCCCTGGCACGGGCGCNNAATCCGCGCCGGCGGTGGCCCACTGACAACGCTCGGAGCTCAGGAACAACCGCCACCCCTCGAGAGTGGTCCAGCCGGTTGCGTCGTACAGCGGCTTGCCCGCCGGTGTGGCGCCGAGCAGCCCAATGCTCGCACCCTCGAGCTTCCCCCTGCGCAGAACGTCGGCGAGGAGAGCCCGGCCGTGGCCACGACGGGCGAATCGCGCGGGGGTTCCCATGCACCACACGCACACGGCGTCGTCGATGATCGACGTCAAGACCGTGGAGACCGCTCGTGGGTCATCGATGAGCAGCCAGATCTTCCCGGCGGCATCCCCCAGCTTGAGGATCCCGGCGGCAACATCGCCGATCTCCTGCGTCAGGCCGAAGGAGCTGGCAACAAGCTCACTGACGATGTCGAAGTCGTCGATGCCGGCCTGCCGAACCCGTCCGTCGGGGCGCGGGTGGGTCCCGGCCAGGGCAAAAGCCATGAAGGGCATATCCCCAAGGTGCTGCCATCCGGCGCCGAGCTCGCTGTGGCGGCCGGCGCCGGCCAGCATGAACAACGTGGGGAAGCCCGAATCCTGGATCTGCCGTAAGACGGTCGCGAGAACGGCCGGGTCGCTGCTGTCAACGAGGGCCATGTTCGCGTCAGGACTCGGTGCGCCGCTGAGCGCCACCCAGTAGCCCGGTCCCTGGTCCTCTAACCGGTGGCGGCCTGGAGCCAAGAAGGACCGGGCACTGCGGCCCATCTGGCTACGTCGCAGGGAAAGCTCGGCTTCGTCCACGGTGTCGCCCCTCCAGTTGCACCAGTGGGGATCGATGATAGAGGTCTGGCGATCCTCCACTCCGAGGACCCCGGCTCCGGACCTGGCCGGCAGTGCCCCGCTCCCTTGCGGTCGACGGATCGAGCCGCGTCCCCGGCGCGATTGCGCACGAAGAGGACATCCCATACGGGACTGGCGAAGCCTGAGACCGGCGTCGTCAGGGGCGTACTCGAGGATCACGAGCCATCCGAATGCACAGTAGGGCATCTGTGTGAGACTAGAATGAATCTATTCTTAGGAGTATTCTTGTCTCAGTGCCCTCGTCGTCCGACCTTCGAAGCGAGCTGAAGGTCGCTGGGCTTCGAGTGACCACCCAGAGATTGGCGGTGTTGGAATTGCTGCGCGAGCGGCGGCTCCACCTGTCTGTCGAACAGGTCATCGAAGCGACGAAGGCACGCCTGCTGACCGTGTCGGTCCAGGCGGTCTATGACGCGCTGTCGGCGTTGTGCGGAGCCGGCCTCGCCCGGCGGATCGAGCCGGCCGGAAGCGTTGCGCTCTTCGAAGCGAGGGTGGCGGACAATCACCATCACATCGTCTGTCGTGTGTGCGGGACCGTCGCCGACGTCGACTGCGTGATCGGCTCGGCTCCTTGCCTCAAGCCGTCGTCGACGGCGAACGGATTCGTGGTCGACGAGGCCGAAGTCACCTTCTGGGGGATCTGCGCCAACTGCCAACAGCCCGTCTCACGAACAAGAACAGCATCAA
>PMZN01000001.1 GCA_003170375.1 Acidimicrobiaceae bacterium
GTCCCTTCGCATACAGCGCCTTGGCCTCGGCGGCAGGGACCGCCTCGAACTTGAGCCTTCGCTTGTAAGCGCACAGGATCTTCACCGAATTCCCGCCGCCGTCGCGGAACAGATCGAGCACCTTGGCGCAGAATGCCAGGTGATCCTCGAACGAGCGCGGCGCCCGGCCCCACAGTTGCTCCGCCGATTCGTGAACGGCCTTCGGCGACAGCGCGCCGGCATAGTAGTAGTCGTCGATGATCAGGCTGGGCAGAAGGATCGCGGCCTGCGCGCGGCGTTCTTCGGCCGGCAAGGAAGGCCAGTGCCGCGTGACGTAGGGCAGGCCGCAGATCTGCACTTGTTTGCAGACCCCGGCCCGGCGAATGACCTCCCGTTGCCAGGCGCGCTCGCCGTAGGCCTGATAGGTCTTGGTGATGGCGCGATTGGTTGCCGTCCAGTTGTCGGGCGTGATGTCGTCGCCCTCGATTCCGTGCAGCTCCCGGATGCCCTCGCGCAAGGCCGCGTAGGTGGCGAGACCCCGGCATGCCTCGATTGTGGGGAGGATCATGCGGAAATGCTCGGCCCCGTCGGGCAACGCCGCCATGTTCCGCGATGGCGGGAACGGGGCATCGGCGCACGCGCCGGCGAGATAGGCGAGGTAGTCGTTGCACAGCTCGGCGTCTTCGAGCGCCGCCGCCTCGCCGGCGATCTGCCATCGTCCGCGGGCTCTGCTCACTTGCAGTGCGCTTGTCATGGGACATAAGTAACGCAAAGCAAACCGGTGGAAGACAAGAGGGAAACCCTGTGGAATTAGGGGATTACTTATCCACACCATCCACAGAATCCACAGGCCGACTACTACTAGACCCGACGTTCCGCACTTCTCGATGATGATTTGGCCCCCCACTTCTCCTGGTCACCGCTTCGCGGCGTGGGATCGCGCGGATGTGGCCGCTTGACGGAGAAGTATCTTGCCAGCTGCGGCTGAGACCTTCTCCATCTCAGCGACGATCGCCTCGAGGCGTCGCCGGTTGTCGATCCACGATCGGTAGAGCTCGGCCTCGTTCTCGGTGAGCCGTCGGCTCACGGTCTTGCCCTTCACTGCTCGGCTCCACTGGTAGTAGGGCCCGTGCCGTCGTGGCGGGTCGGCCTGGCAGCGGCAGCCCTGCTTGCCGCACGAGGTCTCGCGCACGACGACGCTGCCCTGGCTGACGAAGCCGAGCCGTGAGAGCTCTGCGGCCAGCAAGCGGTACTTGGCCTCGTAGCGTTCGAGCCTGCTCGGCATCTCGGTTCCTTCTCAGGGGAATGATCCGCGCTTCTGTATCTGTCAGCATCTATGCTGACCGATACGGCGAACTGTGTCAAGGAGGATGCGGTGGGGACTTCGGGGAAGTTTGAGCTCTCGAGCGAGCTGATCGGATGCTTGCCGATCGTCCAGCACTTCCTCGCACGGATGGGGGTCGCCGAGTGCCTGGAGCGCCACCTTCCTGACAACGATGCCCGGCTGCGTCTCGCACCGGCGGTGGTCATCGGGGCTGTCGTCCGCAACATCGTCGTGTCGCATCGCCCCGTCTACGCGATCGGCGAGTGGGCTGCTCCCTATGTTCCCGGCCTGCTCGGGCTCGGAGCCGGTGATGCTCTGGCGCTCAACGACGACCGAGTCGGCCGCATGCTCGACCGTCTCTTCGACGCCGACCGGGCGACGCTCGTCACAGAGACGGTGCTGTCGGTGATCCGCAACTTCGCCGTCGATGTCTCCCAGCTTCACAACGACTCGACGACCGTCACCTTCACCGGTAGCTACACCTCTGCCGACGGCCGTGCCCGCGGCGGCAAGGCGACCCCGGCGATCCGCCATGGTCACAACAAGGACTTCCGGCCCGACCTCAAGCAATTGCTGTTCATCCTCACCGTCTCGGCCGACGGGGCCGTGCCGATCGCCTACCGGGCGACGGACGGGAGCACCTCCGACGATCTCACCCACATCCCGACCTGGGACGAGCTCGCCCGTCTCGTCGGCCGGCCGGACTTCCTCTATGTGGCTGACTCCAAGCTCTGCTCCTCCGAAGCAATGGGCCACATCGCTGCTCGCAAGGGTCGCTTTGTCACCGTCGTTCCGCACGGGCGCAAGGAGGACACCTTCTTCCGGGACTGGGCCCAGGCTCACGCTCCAGCTTGGCAAGACGCCGAGCGCCGCAAGGGAGATCGCATTGGTGACCCCGACCGGGTGTGGCGGACCTTCGAGGCGCCGGTGCCGTCAACGGACGGCTACCGGGTGATCTGGGTGCATTCCAGCGACAAGGCAGCCCGCGACTCCGCCACTCGCTCGGCTCGCATCGAGGCAGGGCTGGCGGCGATCGATGCCCTCCAGAGTCGTATCGAGAGCCCGAAGTCACGCTTAAAGACGAGAGTCGCCGTCGAGCAGGCCACCACCGCTGCGCTCGCCGAGGCGAGAGCAGCCCGCTACGTCGAGTTCTCTGTGACCGAGTCGACCGAGGTGTCCTTCCTCCAGGAGCGACGAGGACGTCCGGGCGAGGCGACCCGCTACCGCAAGAGCGAGAAGCCCGTCTTTCGGGTCGAGGCAAAGGTGCGAGCCGAGAACGTCGCCTACGACGCCGTCACCGACGGCTGCTTCCCGTTGATCACCAACGATAGGGAGATGACCCCCGCCGAGGTCCTCGCCGCCTACCGCTACCAGCCCAACCTCGAACGCCGCCACCACATGCTGAAAGGGCCCCAGGACGTTGCCCCGGTCTTCGTGGAGAACCCGCACCGCATCGAGGCACTGCTCTTGTGCCACTTCCTCGCCATGCTCACAGAAGCACTCATCGAGCGAGAGATCCGCGCTTCGATGAAGACCGAGGAGATCGCTGGCATCCCTCTCTACCCCGAGCTGCGCAACTGCCCGGCTCCGAGCGCGCCGAGGATCCTCGAGATCTTCAACATGGCCCAGCGCCACCACCTCGTGAGCAATGGGGAGGTCGTGCAGGTCTTCGAGCCAGAGCTCACCCCACTACAGCAAAAGGTCCTCGAGCTGCTGCACGTGCCGGTGAGCGCCTACACCTCGGCCGGCGCCAGCTGAAGTGGGGGCGTATATCGGTCTCGAGAAGTGCGGAACGTGCCATCGGAAGGCCTATTCACGGACCATTTGTCGGGTTTCAGATTGC
>PMZN01000009.1 GCA_003170375.1 Acidimicrobiaceae bacterium
CACAGCCTTGACGACGTGGCTCGACGACGCGGCATCAACCTCTATCGCACCACCGAGGAACGCCGCGCAGCGCGAGAAGAACGCCGCACGACTGCTCCGAGTGTCCCGCCGTCGGAGATGGAGCAACCCGATGGCCAACTCTGACAAGAGCTGGTCCCGTAAGCCGCTCCTGAGCGTGGATGACGCGGCTGTCCTGCTTGGCCAAAGTCGGTCGTCGATCTACCGGGCGATCGGAAGAGGAGACCTGCCCGTGCCTGTGTTCACCATCAATGGACGCATCCGCATCGCCCGTCGTTCTGTCGAGCGCCTCCTTGCCGGCGAGTTGCCGCTGACTGCCCGCGAGGAAGGAGTGGACGAGACCGGAGAGCAGAGCGGGGGGCTCTTCGGGGTCCCCGGGGCGTAGTCCGTCGCCAGTCATCATGGAACCGGCCGGGCGGTCGCATCCGGCTTGGAGCCAAGCGCCTGTCAGTCGAGCAGCCGTCCGATGTGCTCCGCGGCGCGCCGGTCTTCCGCCGGAACCCCGTCGGTGTAGTGGCGCGCCATGTGCACCGTCGACCAGCCCAAGCGTGCCTGCTTCTGGGCCTCACTGATCACCGGATCCAATGCTGTGGCATGGAAGTGGCGAAGCGAGTGAAGGTGGATGTCAGGCGGAAGGCCCGCCTGATCCCGAATGCGGGTCAAGGCGTGGGACATTGAGTCAGGGTGGGGCGGGACCGCGCCGCCGGGGGACGCGGAGAACACGAAGGAGTCGTCGAGCAAGCTCTCTTCGGCTGCCGCGGCAATCCGCTCCTGCTCGGCCCGCAGCTCGATCAGAGCGGCAGCGGTGCGCTCATCACATGCGAGGCTTCGGACACTGGCTCGGGTCTTGGGTTCCTTGACCACGGCACCCCCCTTGGCGGCGATCACCCCCTCGTCCACGGTGATGACACCTCGCTCAAGGTCGAGATCGCTCCAGCGCAGCGCACACGCCTCTCCCCGCCGGATGCCCGTAGCTGCCAGCACCCGCAGGAACACACCGAATCGCAGGTCATCTGCCACGGCCGCAGTCAGGAGCGCTTGAACCTCATGCGGCTCGGGCGCGCGCACCTCTGCTCGTTGCTCTTCCAGCCGCCATGTAGGTAGGTCGGCGTCGGCGATCGGGTTCGGGAGAACGCCAGCGCTCCACTTGTGGGCCAGTCGGCAGGAGCGGTGCAACACGGCTTTGATTTGGCGGACAGTCGACATCGACAGGCCATCGGCCTTGAGCGAGCGGTAGTAGTGCTCCACGTCGTAGGTGCCGAGGATGGCGATTCGCCGGCGTCCGATCGTCGGGGCGATGTGAACCTTCCAGATGCTCTCGTAATGTCGCGCCGTCTTGGGAGAGAGGTCATCCCAGCCGTTGTCGCGCCAGGCGGCGACGGCGTCGTTGACGGTCGTAGCCGGTCCCCAATTCGCCGGCTGCTCGGGGACCGCGGCGGGCTGTGAATCCTGCTCGGCCACGAGGCGAGCCAGCTCTCGTTCCGCTTGGCGGCGAGACCCTTTGAAGGTGACGTGGCGATGCCGTACGCGCCCCTCGGCATCCCGACCTAGGTACACCCGCAGCTGCCAAGTACCTGGTCTACCTTCGACTGCTCTCAGGCTTCCTGCCAACCTCGTCGCCTCCTCAGCCAACTGCTTTGTTGGCTTTCTTGTTGGCTATCGACGAGTCGAGTTTAGAGCAAAGCTGCACAGAGATCTAGAAATGGTCCTTTACCTGGACTTATTCAGCGCGCTCGGAGGAACTCGANNAACCTTCTGATCCGTAGTCAGATGCTCTGTCCAATTGAGCTACGAGCGCAGAGTGAACCGGCACTCCATTTGACCTGCGAGGACCGACATCTGCAAGCGGCGACACCGCCAACGGCCCTCGAGCCGATTCCGCGTGCAATCCTAGACCTCTCCGCTCAGTATCGAGCCACCGCCGGGGCTAGCCGACGCGGGTCCGCCCGAACGAAGTCCACCGCTGCGAGTCAACTGACCGGCCCNNCTGTTGGCAGTGTGGAGCACCGCTTCCGCCGGACGTCGGGTTCTGTCGGACGTGCGGAGCCTTCGTGCGCCCGCGGAGTGTGCCGGTCAACCGGCCGGGGCTCACGACGCCGGTTGCGCCGCAAACGCCAGCGGGATCGTTCCCCGACGTCGCTGCCGCTCCGCCGCCGAGTTCGAGCGCCCCGGGATTTGAGCTGTCGCCCCCATTTTCGACTCGGTCGACACCCTCGTCGGTTGGTGGGGCTGCCGCGGTGTCATCCGTGCCTGGAACTGCTGCGACACCCTCGACATCATGGCCGGCTGCACCCGCGACAGCCTGGCTATCCCCATCGTCGACGGCGCGGCCCGGGAGCGCCTCGGCTGGAGTGGCAACGAACTCGAATGTGGGTGACGTATTTGCCGGGGTGGGAACGGGATTCGTGTTGATCTCGCTGTTGCTCACCTGGTACCGAGTGACGATCACGCCGCTCGGGGTGCAGTTCCTCGAATCGCTTGAGAGGGCATTGTTCTCGCGTCTTTTCCCGCAGGCTGCAGCAGGCCTGGGAGGGCTGACGGGACCGTTGACTCTCTCGCTCTCGGCGCTCGACAGGGCGGCAGGAGGATGGCGTTGGGCCGATCCTGGTCGTGTCGATCGTCATTCTTCTGGAAGTTCTCTTGGCCGTCAGTGCGGGCACGACGAGACAGTCGGCTCCGACCTGGCCACACACGGCCATCCTCCTGGTGATGACGGTCGCGAACCTCCTCCTTGTTGTCGCGGCCTTTGTCAATCTGCCCTATGGCGGGACGCCAGCTGGCTACCTGACAGTGACTCGTGGCCTCGGCGCCTACCTTGGGCTTGTTGCCGGGCTCATCGCATGCGGCGGCGCATTGGTGGTATTGGTCAAGGGCTCTCAAGGCGAAGAGCCGCGCTGACCGACAGGCCCGCGATGACCAACGTATTTGCGCAACGTCGTGGCCAAGAAACGAGCGGAGAGGGTGGGACAACGTTTGAGCCAGGACGCCTGGGACCAGGTCAGGCAACTGATCAAGGACCTTCTCTCAGGGCCTAACTGAGCGATTCCCGGATTCGTGAGTTCGGGCCCAGGAGGTGGTTGGCTTCCAGTCGCCGAGTCCGCCCCGAACGATGGAGACGCGTGTCGCCTTCCCGGGTCAACCTTGGCGAGAAGAGGCCACCTTAATGAGCAGTCGTGTTCGCTACTGCTCTCGCCCACTGTACAAGCAAACGCTCACGAGACCGCCTCCTACCGCGGTTAGCTCAAGATGTTGACGGCCCGAGAGATCACCAC
>PMZN01000032.1:0-1640 GCA_003170375.1 Acidimicrobiaceae bacterium
CTCGCGACCGGACCAGTGGACGGCGAACAGGAGTCGAGGGAATAAGTGGGTGCGCGACCCTGTTGGCTTGCGACATGGAGGGAAGGGCCGTGCATCGGTCACGATGCCCAGCGGGACCGGAGGCATAGGTCAGGCACGCCTCCTGGCAGGGGGGACACGGAGAACCGGGGGCGAACGGTGAGTAAGCGGGAAACGCTCCCGGCCACTCTTCTCGAAGATGTCACGCGAAGCGGCCCGCCACCGAAGTAGCGGGACGTTTGCTCGTCGATAAGGGGTCCCGTCGCGGAGACATCCCCGGGCTAGCCTGACGTGGAAGTTTTCGGCTTGTTCGCTCCATCGCCCGGAGGTGCCCGTGGGGAAGTCCCGGATAGCCAGCCTGCCCGCGCTCCTCGTGGCCTGTGCGATCTCCCTGCCCCTCTTGGCGAGCTGCACCTCGGCGGCCGTCACGCGTTCGCGTACCGCGACGAGGCAGCTGGCCGAGCTGAAGGGCTCCGACACCGTCGCCAGCGACGAGTTCGGCGTCTCGGTGGCCGTCTCGGGCACGAAAGCCGTCGTGGGCACCTCAGGCGCCGCATATGCCGGGCGGGCCTACGTGTTCGCCAAGAGTGCGTCCGGCTGGACACAGGTCGCCGAGCTGAAGGGCTCCGACACCGTGGCAGCCGACCGCTTCGGCGCGTCGGTGGCCATCTCGGGCACGACCGTCGTGGTGGGTGCATACGACCACGCCAAAGATGCCGGCCGAGCGTACGTGTTCACCGAGACGGCGTCCGGCTGGACACAGGTCGCCGAGCTGAAGGGCTCTGACACCGTCGCAGACGACTACTTCGGCTGGTCGGTGGCCGTCTCGGGCACGACTGCTGTGGTGGGGGCGGTCGGCCACGCGAAGTATATGGGCAGGGCCTACGTGTTCACCAAGACGCCGTCCGGTTGGAATCAGACGGCCGAGCTGGAAGGCTCCGACATCGTCGCCCAGAACGGGTTCGGTACTTCTGTGGCCGTCTTGGGCACTACCGCCATCGTAGGTGCGGAGGGCTACGCCAAGGGTACGGGCCGCGCGTACGTGTTCACCAAGACGACGTCCGGCTGGACGCGGGTCTTCGTGCTGAAGGGCTCCGACACCGTCGCCGGCGACAATTTCGGAACCTCCGTGGCCATCTCACCCACGACGGCCATCGTGGGTGCATATGGCCGGGCCGACAACGCCGGGCGTGCATACGTGTTCGCCAAGGACGCGGCCCTCTGGAAGCAGACGGCCGAGTTGAGGGGCTCCGACACCACCACAGGCGACTATTTCGGCATCTCGACGGCGATCTCGGGCACGTCGGTTGTGGTGGGTGCGTACGACCACGCCAAGGATGCCGGTCGGGCATATGTGTTCGCCAAGACGGCGTCCGGCTGGAAAGAGACGGCCGAGTTGAAGGGCTCCGACACCGTCGCGGAAGACTACTTCGGCAGCTCGGTGGCTGTCTCGGGCACGACCGCCGTGACCGGTTCGTATGGCCAGGCCAAGTATGCCGGCCGGGCTTACGTGTTCAAGAGCTGATATCGCAACGGTCCAACCCGGCCAGTCACATGCCGTCGATTGCGGCCGCGACTCGGGAAATGGCGACGTTTTCCCAATCGGTCACGGGGATTTGGAG
>PMZN01000032.1:1757-9069 GCA_003170375.1 Acidimicrobiaceae bacterium
GACGCGCTCACGCGGGTGAGAGATGCTCGCGCAGTCGGTCCAGTGCGCCGGTTGCCCGGTGCTGGACTGTGTGCTCCACGAACGGGGCGATGAGCGCGCCCGCGATTCCGCCCGGCGGTTCGTAAGTCACTGTGAGGCTGACCGTTGTCCCGCCTCGCCTCGGACGCAGCTCGAACGTGAGGCTCTGGCCGTCGGCCCCGGCTGAGGACCAAGTGATGCTGCGACGCGGTTCGAGCGAAGTGATCACGATGGTGGTGCGAAGAGTACGGACCCCCACGTCGAGGATCGCCTCGAATCGTGCATCTTCACCCGTCGTTTGGGACCCCACGGGCGTGAGCTGCTCGAGACCCTCGATGAAGATCCCGGCCTGCCTGTAGTCGGCCAAGCATTCGAAGACGGTGCCGGCCGATGCCGCGATCGTCGTTCGCGCTTGAACGGTCTGCCTCAAGCTCAACTCCTCCGGAGCGGTTGCAACACGGGCCTATGGAGACGCGCGGCGGCCCGCCACTTGCTTGTCGAACACGAGCCGACCGGTGCTCAAGTATTGCGGAACAGGACGAGGTGACGGGCCAGACCTCGGCTGTTCGACGCGCACGTGGAGAACTGGGGCCCTCTCGGCCTATGCGCCTCAAGCGACAACCTGACTAGGCTCGCACCCCGGTGAGAGAGCACAGTCGCATCGTCCCGATGCAATCGCGCGTGGCGGACACTGCGGATGTGCTGGCAACACTCTTGCAGTCGTCGCCGGACGCCGTCATCGCGATCGATGCAGACGGGCTCATCGTGCTGGCGAGCGAGGCAATCAGGACACTGTTCGGCTTCGATCCCGGGGAAGTCGTCGGTCTCCCCATCGAGACCCTGGTGCCAGAACAGGCTAGGGACATGCACGAGCGCCACCGGAGGAAGTTCAAGGAGACTGGGCAGGCGCGTCCAATGGGACTCGGCCTCGAGCTCACAGGCCGCCGGCGTAACGGGAGCGTGTTCCCGATCGACGTCAGCCTCGCTCCGTTCTCGACAGGTGGTGAAGCGTTCGTCGGGGCGTTCGTGCGCGATGCCACTGCTCGGCGGCGCCAGGAGGCGAGGCTGCACGCGATCAACGAGATCACCCAGCGCCTGCTAGCCGGCGAGCCGACCGCGACCACGCTGGAGCTGGTCGCGTGCCGAGCGCGCGGCCTGGTGGACGCCTCGTTGGGTTGGGTGGTCGTGCCGTCTGGCAAGGAAGACCTCGTCGTCAGCGCGAGCGACGGAGACGGGGCCGCATCGATCTTCGGTATCGAGGTCGCGTCGGACGGGAGCATCGCTAAGAAGGCCATGATGGAGGCGGAGTCGATCATCGTCGGCGACCTGTCGACCGAGATGACCGTTCCGGCGGAAATGAAGGCGCTCGGTCTCGGGCCCGGCCTGTTCTGCCCGCTCGGCGTCGAGGACCGGATACTGGGTGCCCTCGTCGTGGCTCGACCCCGCGGAGCGCCGAACTTCACCGCGAACGACACCGCGCTCGTCGAGGTCTTCGCCAACTCAGCGATGGTCGCGCTGACCTTGGGAGAGGCCCGAGTCGAGCTCGAGCAGCTACAGGCCACGGCGGAACGCGAGAGAATCGGGCGCGACCTTCACGACACGGTCATCCAGCAGCTTTTCGCGCTCGGCATGGGCCTGCAGAGCATTGAGCGACTGACTAGCGGCTCGGTGGCGGGGCGGATCGATCGAGTCGTCGACGGCCTGGACGAGGTCATTCGCGAGATCCGCGAGACGATCTTCCTTCTCGAGCGACCGGCGATGGCCGACTCCGGTCTTCGCTCGGCGGTCACGGCTGTCGTCACGGTTGCTGCAGAGCATCTCGGCTTCACACCCCGCGTCGGGTTCCAGGGGCCGGTGGACTCGGTCACGAGCGACCAGCTGGAGCCCCACGTCATCGCAGTCCTGACCGAGGTTCTCTCGAACGTCGCCCGACACGCCAAGGCTTCGTCGGTTGAAGTGGTCATCGCTGCAGAGGACAACATGCTCCTCGTCTCGGTCGCGGACAACGGTGTCGGTCCTCCTAGGGGGCGAAGTGCCGGCAACGGGCTTCGGAACATCGCGGAGCGGGCCCGTGCGCTCTCAGGCTCGGTCTCGATCACGGCACGCAGCCCTTCGGGGACTCTGGTCGAATGGAGCGTCCCCATCACGCCGTGAAGCTGGCCCCCTGTTGACAAGGGCGTCGCACGGCCGGATGAAAGGTGACTTTCGCCTCTAACCGGAAAGGGCTGCTCAGGCCGACTCTTGAGACGTGGACTGCGATCGGCGACTCCTTTTCGAGGATCTGGGCCGTGAGGACTGTCTTGAGCTGCTGCAAGGTGAGCACGTGGGTCGCGTGGCGCTTACGGCGCGGGCGCTGCCGATCGTCCTTCCCGTGAACTTCGCTTTGCTCGACGGCGACATCGTGTGGCGGTCGGCCCAGGGCACCAAGCTGAACGACGCCTCAGCGGGATTCGTTGTGGCGTTCGAGGTCGACAGCTACGAACTGGACCATCAGCAAGGCTGGAGCGTGATGGTCCAGGGGTTGGCACACGTCGTCACCGATGACGAGGAGCTCGATCGGGCGATGGAGCTGCCACTCGAACCTTGGGCACTCGACGGGATGGCGGACCGCTATGTGTGCTTGGTGCCCAACATCGTCACGGGCATGCGCGTTCGGCACACTGAATGAACTGAGGTCGCGCAGGGCCGTTCGCACCGAGCCGAGAGGCACGCGCCGCCAGGCACGAACACCTGAGGTAGGCCTCGCCCGTTCCGGTGCCCGTACACTTGCCAGCGTGGAGGCCGTGCCGATCGAGGCCATCAACCGCGGGAACGGCGTCGATCGCGTCTGGACCTTGCCGAACGCGATCTCCTCCACCCGGATCGTGCTCCTCGGGGTGTTCTGCTGGCTCCTGTTCGGCCCGGACGATCGGATCGCGGCAACTCTCGTGCTGATGTTCGTCGGTGTAACCGACTTCCTGGACGGCTATCTTGCGCGAAGGTTTGACCAGGTCAGCACGCTGGGGAAGGTTCTCGACCCGGTCGCTGACCGGGTGGTGCTCGTGACAGGGGTTCTTGCCATCGAGATCTACGGTGCTGTTCCCGCCTGGCTCGCAGCGGTCGTGCTCGGCCGCGAACTGCTCGTCTCGGTGGCAGTTGTCGCGCTTGCTGCGTTGGGGGCAAAGCGTATCGACGTGCTCTGGGTGGGGAAGGCGGGCACCTTCGGGCTTCTGTGCTGCTTCCCGTTGTTCTTGCTCGGGGACGAACAAGCGACGTGGGCTCACGTGCTGACCGACATCACCTGGGTGGCGGTCGTGCCTGCCCTGATCCTGAGCTTCGTTGCCGCCGCCGCCTATGTCCCGCTCGCCCGCCGGGCGCTCGACGAGCGCCGGCCAGAGCGCGCGCAACATGAGGCGGCGACTCCGTGAAGGCCGTGATCATGGCGGGCGGGGAAGGCACAAGGCTTCGGCCGCTCACCGCCAACCAGCCCAAGCCGATGCTCCCGATGGCTAACGCACCGATGGCCGAGCACGTCGTGAACCTGCTCAGGCGCCACGGTTTCGAGGAGATCGTCGTGACGGTCGGCTTTCTCGCGAGCACGATTCGCACCTATTTCGGGGACGGGTCGGAGCTCGGGGTTCGTCTCGTCTACGCGACCGAGGAGACACCGCTCGGGACCGCCGGATCGGTGCTCAACGCGATCGACGAACTTGACGACCGCTTCCTCGTCATCTCCGGGGACGTGGTGACCGACGTGGACCTGACGGCGCTCGTCGAGTTCCATGCCAAACAGGGTGGGGTCGCGACGCTCGCGCTGGTGGCCGTGGAGAACCCCCTCGAGTTCGGCATCGTCATCCTCGACGCGGACGGGCGCGTCGAGCGGTTCCTCGAGAAGCCAGGTTGGGGCGACGTCTTCAGCGACACGATCAACACCGGCATCTACGTGCTGGAGCCGGAAGTCTTCGACTGGATACCCGCCGGCCGGGCCATCGATTTCTCCTCCGAAGTGTTCCCCGTGATGCTCGAAGCGGGTCGGCCGCTGTACGGTTATGTGGCTGGCGGCTACTGGGAGGATGTCGGCACGCTGGAGGCCTACTTGCGGGCCCATGCGGACATCCTCGACGGCAAGGTCGAGATGGACATGCCGGGCTTCTCGCTTCGCCCAAACGTGTGGCTCGGCGCAGGTGCTGAGATCCATCCCACGGCGAGCGTCGTCGGCCCTGCGCTCATCGGTGACAACTGCCGAATTGGAGCGGGCGCGGAGCTGCACGGGCACTGCGTGCTGGGCGCCAACGTGCGTATCGGCGAGAACACCGTCATCGAACGGTGCGTCATCCACGACAACGTCTACATAGCCTCGTCAGTGAGCGCCCGGGGCTGCGTCATCGCGAGGTCGTGCGATGTCCGCCAAGGCGTGCACCTCGACGACGGCGTGGTGCTCGGCGCAGGATCGAAAGTGGGGCGCCAGGCCGTCATCGGTGCCGGGGTGAAGGTATACCCGCACAAGATGATCGAGGCGGGCGCCGTCGTAAACTCCTCGATCATCTGGGAGTCCCGAGGCTCGAGGAGCCTGTTCGGGCGTCTCGGCGTCGCGGGAATCGCGAACGTGGACCTCTCGCCCGAGGTCGCTCTGCGCGTCGCCCTGGCGTACGCCACCACCCTTCCAAAAGGTGCCACCGTTGCCGTGTCGCGAGATTCGAGCCGGGCGGCGCGAATGCTGAAACGTGCCGCCATTGTCGGGATCATCGCGGCCGGTTGCAATGTGGAGGACCTCGAGGCCGCGACGGTGCCCGTGACGCGGTTCCTGACCCGTACCGGGAGCGCGGTCGGCGGGATGACTGTCAGGCTCGTGCCGGGCGACCCACAGTCGGTGGCCCTGCGTTTCCTTAACGAGGATGGCATGGACCTCGGTGAGGCCGCCCAGCGCAAGATCGAGCGGCTCTACGACCGCGAGGAGTCGCGACGGGTGCTCGCGGCAGAGATCGGCGACATCAGCTTCGCCTCGAGGACGCTCGAGCTCTACACCAACGAGCTCACCAGCCTGGTTGACCTCGAAGCCATACGTGCGGCGAAGTTCAAACTGGTCCTCGACTACGCGTTCGGAACGGCGAGCTTCGTCATGCCGAACGTGCTCGCGAAGCTCGGAGCCGACATTCTGGGGATCAACCCGAATGTCTCGACGTCCGGGGTCATCGGCTTTGACAGGGCGGCGCACGCGGCTCGGCTCGGTGATCTCGTTCGGTCCTCGGGCGCCAACCTCGGGGCGATGCTGGACCCCGACGGGGAGCAGCTGACCCTCGTGGACGACACCGGCCACGTCCTCGAGGACGACGAGGCCATCCTCGCGCTCGTCCAGCTCGTGTCGACCGCCGAGCCCCGGGGCGTGATCGCCGTGCCCGTGGACGCGAGCCTCCAAGTGGAGGCGATATGCGCCGCGACGGGCTCAGAGGTGCTGAGAACCAAGCTCTCGGCCACGCAGTTGATGGAAGCTGCCGGCTTGCCGCGGGTGCGTTTCGCAGCCAACACCTCTGGAGGCTTCGTCTTTCCTCTGTTCCTGCCGGCCTTCGACGCAGTCGCGAGTCTCGTGCGCCTCCTTTCTCTTCTCGCCTCCGAACAAGAGGTGCTGTCGCGCGTGGTGGGCCGTCTTCCCGCGACTCACATCGTCCGGCGGGATGTGCCGACCCCCTTCGAGCAGAAGGGCCTTGTAATGCGCACCCTCGTCGAGCAAGCAGACCCGGCCGGGATGCTCCTGCTCGATGGGGTGAAGACGATCGATGCCGACGGCTGGACCCTCGTGCTGCCCGATCCTGAGACCCCGGTCACTCGCGTCCATGCCGAAGGGAGGACCCGGGCCGAGGCCGAGCAACGGGCCGAGCGGGCGGCCGAGCACATCGAATGGATCCTCGCCGAAGGAACCGCTTGACCGGCCGCTGGCGGCCGGGTGGCCCCGGCTCGGTGCGGTTAGGAGACCGGGGGGCGTAGAGTCCGGCGAGTGACTACGATCGCCGAAGCGTTGAAATCTGCCGCCGCCCCGAAGGAGCCGTGAGAAATGGATATCCCGCAGGACCTGAGATACACCGCTGACCACGAGTGGGCGCGCCTCGAGGACGCCAAGGTCAGAGTCGGCCTCACCGACTTCGCCCAGGAAGCCCTCGGAGACATCGTGTTCGTCCAACTGCCCTCGGTCGGCGACCATGTCGTTCGGGGCGGAGAGCTCGGCGAGGTCGAATCGACCAAGTCGGTCTCGCAGGTGTACGCGCCTGTTGGCGGGACCGTGGTCGAGGTGAACACCTCGCTGACCGGACAGCCGGAGCAAATCAACACCGACGCCTATGGGGANNGGGTACCTCTCGCTGACAGAATCCTGAGGCGTCACCGGTCGGATCCGACCGAGCGGCACGCCGGTCCCAGCGCGAGGAATGGGAGACCTCACAGTGGCCGTTGAGGTCATGGCTCAGCGCAAGGTGGCCAAGCGCGCCACGGTGACTCTCAGGTACGGTACAGGAGTGTTCTGCAACAACTGCGGCCATCGCAATCCACCCGAATCGAATTTCTGCTCGTCGTGTGGCTCGCCTTTCACGCCGAGCACCGACACGACGATCTCGTTCCTGCCGGAGGATTCTTCGGGCGATCTTGCCGACGAGGAAGTCAGTGTTCCCGCGGAGGACCTGTCCGAAGGCACCGGTGTACTCGTGGTCAAGCGCGGGCCGGACGCCGGGGCGCGTTTCGTCTTGACAGGTGAGGTCACCCGAGTGGGCAGGCATCCCGACAGCGAGATCTTCCTCGACGACGTGACGGTGTCACGCCGCCATGCCGAGTTCCGGCGCGAGGCCACTCATTACGTCGTGGTGGACGTTGGATCTCTGAACGGCACCTACGTCAACCGCGAGCGGATCGAGACTGCCACTTTGAAGGGTGGCGACGAGGTCCAGATAGGTAAGTTCAAGCTCGTTTTTCTCTCGACGAGCGCAGGCTGAGGTCGCAGTGGGGGAGCGCTCCTATCTTGCAATTGGCGACGTGCTCGCCTTGCTTCGCGAGGAATTCCCGGATGTCACGATCTCGAAGATCCGTTTCCTCGAGAGCAGGGGCCTGCTCGTCCCCGAGAGGACGCCGTCCGGCTACCGCAAGTTCTATGAGCCGGACGTGGAACGCCTCCGCTGGATCCTGCGGCAGCAGCGCGAGCATTTCCTACCTCTCAAGGTGATCAAGGGTCGCCTCGACAACGGCATGAGCGACCCGGAGGCGCCTGCGCCCCACCTGTTCGAGATGGGTGATCCGCCGCCTGAGAGAGAGTCGCAGGCGGTTCTCGTCGGCG
>PMZN01000006.1 GCA_003170375.1 Acidimicrobiaceae bacterium
GAGCTGATAGAGGCCCTCGGCAACGAATTGCAGGTGCACTTCCTCCTCGACGCGACGCGCGTCCGTTCAGAAGACGCCCAGGCCGCGGCCGAGACCCACGAGCTCGAAGGCCTCCAGAGCTTGCAGGGGGGAACGAGGGCCGAAGGCGTGGCCCGGGTCTCGCCCCGAAGTGAGCTCAAGGCCGGATCACGTGCGACCTTCGCCGTCGACACAGAGCGGCTCAACTTCTTCGACTACGAGAGCGGGGCAGCCATCTGGAGCTGACGGCCCGGGGCCAGTGTCCGCGCTGGCTCGAGCCGCTCTGGCGCCCGCAAGGCCGGAGGGCTGGTCGTGGCCTGCGGATATCTCCAACAAGCCCCGATAGCCTTGCGTATCCAGCCGGCACAGAGATCACGCCGCTCACCTCCACGCGAGAGCAGCGGCCATCCCTTTTGAGGTCATTCGGGAAGGTACTGGCCCGTCTCGTGCTCGATTGAGAGTCGCATGGTCACCCCGTCCACGACCCGGATATATTCGGCAATGACCAGGTCTCCGCGGGCGTCCTGGCGTCAAGACGGACGGCAAGCAAAGGTCTGTACTAGCAGCAGAAAACTGGACGCCGGATGATGAAGAAGACAACTATGCGTGGAATCGTGTTGCCAGGCAATGGCACAACCGAGACCAGGACCATGACATCCCCGAGCCCGGAGAGGGTGAAGTTCGTGTCAAGGTACAGGCCTCGGGCATCTGCGGGAGCGACATTGGGTACATCTACCGTGGCTACAAGAGTTACGTGGGTGTTAGCGGCCCGGCATACCGGGGCGTCATCGCCGGTCATGAGCCCGCGGGCGAAATCGTCTCGATCGGCTCGAGCCATAGTCGGTTCGGCATAGGTGACCGCGTCCTCCTATACCATTGTCGGGGCGGTCAGTGCTCCAACTGCCGTTCTGTTCGCACGATAAAACCCTCCAATCGGTTCCAACGCCATTCAGCCTTCTAACTAGGCCATCACACGCCGGTATGCTAGATGGTGCAAGAGGTCGGCGTCCCCGAGTTGTTTATTTTCGAGCCTGGAGCCTTGCACGGTTGGCACGACGTTCATTGAGGACACACTATTGACGGTCTGTGAGGTAAAGCCTTAGGACGGCGCGAAGCCGGCTGGTCAGTTCTCCTTCGAGCTCGACAGGCACGTCATCGGCTGGAAGGCCAGAGTCTCTTCCTAGGTTTCAGGAGGAAGAGCTCCCTTTTTGATCAGCACGTTTCCGAAGAACCGGCGCTCCCCGGTGAGGACCACCGCGTAAGAGCCGCGGGCGGCCTCGTAGAAGGCAAAACGCTCCAAGTCACCCATTGGCCAGTGCCGGCGGGCGACCTCGTCGATGATTGCCTGAACTTCTTGTTGCACCTCGGGAACCTCTTCGGGAGTGACGTCGATGGCCATCCTGCGTACCGGCGCGTCGACGAACTCGTCAAGAGGCAGGACGGAGAGGATGGCGCGCACCGCCTGTGGCACCGAGGCACCGGCCAGGGAGACCACCTGGCCATGGCAAGTGCGGCGAGCCACACTGTCGGCGGGGAAGTTGGCGTCTGTGACCGCCAGCTCGTCGCCATGGCCCATCGCCGCCAGCACCGAGAGCAGCTCCGGGGTCAGCAGTGGGTCGATGTTCTTCAGCATTCCTAGATCCTTTCTCGAACCTGTCTAGAACAGCCCTCCTTCATGCGGGGCTTTCTCAGCGGTGCCGGGCGGCAACGCGAGATTTGGGTAACGAACTCCCTCTGACCTGCAACGTCGGCGACAGCGTGACCATCCTGGCGGCGCCTTTGTAGCCTTCCAGCCGGCTCAAGAGCAGCCGGGCACTCTCCACGCCCAGGTCGTAGGCCGGCTGAGCCACGGCCGTGAGTGGTGGTTGCAACAGTGAAGACCAGGGCATGTCGTCAAAGCTGACAACGGCAATGTCAGAAGGAATGGCCAGCTTCGCGTCGGCAATGGCTTGGAGGACGCCGATGGTCATGAGGTGGTTGGTCACGAACACCGCGTCGGGGCGTTCGACCTGGTCCAACAGCTCTTGCATGGCCAGCTGACCGCCAAGCTCGCGGAAGTCGGCCACACGCACCAAGGAGTCGTCCAGGGGAATGCCGGCCTCTTTGAGGGCTTTGCCATACCCGACATGTCGCTGGTAGCCAGTCGTAGTCGTGAGCGGTCCAGTGATGCACGCGACGTGCTTGTAGCCTCCCGCCAACAGGTGGGTCACCGCCTCGCAGGCACCCGAGACGTTGTCGACGACGACGCTGTCGGCCTGCTGGCCGGGAAGCGTCCGGTCGGCGAGCACCACGGGGATGCCAAAGTCCACCAAGGGTGACAGATCGGTGCGTGGGCCTGACGGCGTGAGGATCACGCCTCCGACGTTCTCGGCGACGGCGAGCTCTATATAAGAGGCCTCTTTGGCAAGGTCTTCGTCGGTGTTGCAGAGGAAGAGCGAGTATCCCGCCTCGTAGGCGACGTCCTCCACTCCGCGCACGACCGCTCCGAAGAAGTACCCCGTGCGGATGTCCGAGATGATCAGCGCCCAGACTCGGTTGCGACGGGTGCGCAGGCTGCGGGCAACCCGGCTCGGGCGATAGCCCAGGTCCTTAACCGCTTGCAGCACGGTTGCAGCCAGGCGAGGGTCAACTTGTGGATGGTTGTTGAGCACCCTGGAAACCGTCGCGGTGGAAACCCCGGCGGCCCGGGCCACGTCGACGATGGTGGTCATGGTTGCGCGATGTTACTCACGGCGCGTTGGTGCCCCTCCTTGAGGGCTCGACTTGGGACTGCAATCATGGTGCACGATTACTATGAGGTCCGCAACAACCCGCACCAACGCCGGTCTCCGGTGGCGAGCATCGACCAAACGGCCCTAGCTGTTAGGGCCTTTAGTCCCTAGACCGGGCGTTCTAATCTCTTGAAGTGTTACGGCAGAGCAGGTAAATCGTTTTCTAGGAGAGCACAATGTCTCGTGTCGCGACCGCTTGACGACGAGAGCTAAGAGATGCGGGAACGCCAGGCAGCACTGTGATGGGCGTGGGAACCGGTCGCGAGCGGGAGTTGAGCCACCAGATGGACGTACAAGTGCTCAAGGTCGTAACTCTCGGTGAGATCCTCGTGGAGATCATGGCGGACGAGCGAGGTCATGGCTTTCGCGAGCCTCTGCGACTGGTCGGGCCCTTCCCGAGCGGTGCTCCGGCGATCTTCATCGACCAAGTCGCCAAGCTCGGTCAGGCGTGCGGCATCATCGGCTGCGTCGGAGACGACGACTTCGGCCGGGTGAACCTGGATCGGCTCAGCCACGACGGCGTCGACATCAAAGCAGTCGAGGTCCATCCGGCCTATGTGACGGGCAGCGCGTTCGTCCGGTACCGCGACGACGGAAACCGCGACTTCGTGTTCAACATCAAGAACAGCGCTTGCGGTCAGTTGCGGTTGACAGAAGCTGCGTTGGAACTTCTTGGAGAGTGCGACCACCTGCATGTCTCCGGCGCGTCGCTTTCCTCTCCGCGCATGGTCGAGATGATGGCGAAGGCGATCGAGTTGGTGAAGAGCAATGGCGCTTCAGTCTCCTTCGACCCGAATATCCGCAAGGAAGTGGTGCGTGACCCGGAAGTGCGTGCGGCTCTCGAAGCGATGTTGGCCCACTGCGACACGTTCTTGCCCAGCGGCGAGGAGTTGACGCTGCTGACCAAGGCCACCACGCCAGAAGCGGCGATCTCGGAGATTCTGGGCTTGGGGGTCACTGCCATCGTCGTGAAGAACGGAGCCGAGGGGGCGACCTACCACGACGCCGATGGCAGCCGGAGCGCGCCGGGCTATCGAGTGGAAGAGTTGGACCCGACAGGCGCCGGTGACTGTTTCGGCGCCACTTTCGTCACGTGCCGACTGCAGGGCCGCAGCGTGGACGAGAGCCTCGATTACGCCAACGCCAGCGGCGCCCGGGCGGTGACCATCAGAGGCCCGATGGAAGGTACCTCGAGCTTCGCCGAACTTGACGCGTTGAGGTCAGGCACCCAGCCAGGTCGCGCGACGCGCCTCATAGACTTTGTCTCGTCCCGCGGCCGCTGTGTCGGCGGTGAGCCGGCCGGCATCACCTCGGTGTGCTCGGCGCATCCGACGGTGGTTGAAGCGGCGATGCTCCAGGCCGCCGCTGGTGGGACGACGGTGCTCATCGAGGCGACTTGCAACCAGGTCAACCACGAGGGTGGCTATACGGGTCTGACCCCGGTCGCCTTCCGCGCCCGGGTGCACCGCATCGCTGACGAGGTGGGGTTCCCGCGCGAGCAGATAGTTCTTGGTGGCGATCACCTCGGCCCGAACCCGTGGCGGCACTTGCCCGCCGAAGCCGCGCTGGCACAGGCTGAGGCGATGGTGGCCGCGTATGTCGCCGCCGGGTACGAGAAGATCCACATCGACACCAGCATGGGTTGTCAGGGCGAGCCCGATCACCTGCCGGACTCCGTGACGGCCGAACGCGCCGCTCGCCTCGCCGTGATCGCCGAGAGCGTGGCATCGACTGCTGGCACGGTACCTCGCTACGTAATTGGCACCGAGGTGCCGGTCCCCGGTGGCGCACTGGAAACGATCGAACATCTCGAGGTGACTCGACCTGAAGCCGTCGCCGCCACCCTGGAAGCCCATCGGCGAGCCTTCGCCGCCGCTGGAGCCGAGGCCGCCTTCGAGGCGGTGATCGCCTTGGTGGCACAGCCCGGAGTCGAGTTCGA
>PMZN01000029.1:0-820 GCA_003170375.1 Acidimicrobiaceae bacterium
GCTGAAGCGGGCGTGCAGGAGTACCGCAACTATCTCGACAACGTGCCCGCCTACTACGCGCGCGACTACGGCACCCCGGGCGGCGACGCAGCGCTGAACGGGTGGAAGCAGATCGGCGCCACCGACGAGGCGTTCCACTACGTGCCCGATCCGAGCCGCCTGAAGGTGCAGACNNCTGCTCGTGAGCTACAAGCTGTCGGGCATTCTCACCGACTCGTACTACTCCGAGTACGAGCTCTCCGACCCGAACGAACCGGGCGTCCTTCCGAACGTCACTGTCAACGGGACGTCCTATGCGATGAACCAAGTGCAGGTGGAGTACAACTACACCGATCAGGGCGGCACCACCACGACCTACGGGCCGATGGAATTGAGCGATGCGCTTTGCAAGTACCACACCTATGACGAGAACACTTTCGTCGACTCGCTCGGGACGGTCACAAATCCATGGGCCAACGGCGGCGCCTCGATAGCGAGCGCCTCGAACCCGTACTACGGGCCCTACTACGACAAGGCGGGCATCACCTACACCATGCCCAACAACCCGGGCTGGCCCAACGCGGGATCGACGATCGTGATCCCGGGCGGCGTTCGCCCTTGCTCGGCCTACGGAGTCGGCATCTACGACGGTTCGGTCGCGTTCAACGGCGTCGCCTACACGAACGACCAATTCTGGCTGTGCGGCAACCCGCTGTTCAACGGCACACCCCCCCTGATCTCGGGCGCTCCCGTTGCAATGACCTACCGGGACAACTGGCAAGGTGCGGGGGTCAAGGCCGGCACCTACATTCCTCAGGGCTGGGTCGACGACTTCTACGAC
>PMZN01000029.1:881-5044 GCA_003170375.1 Acidimicrobiaceae bacterium
GGCACGATGAACGTCTGGAGCCCTCTCTCGGAGAACACGGAGCCGAACCCCACGGGAGGAACGCCGGCCAACTGCGGCTCCTTCTCCCCCGCGCACCCCTGGCAGACGGGCATCCCGGTGCCTTCGAGCAACCCCTCCCTCAACCAGAGCGGTGTCATCTACGTGCAGTCGGAGCAGCCGACGGGTCCAGGCTGTACGAACTGCGGCAACGAGACACCACCATTGGTGAGCACCGTCGACCCGACGCACCTCGCGTTCCCGACCGGTGCGACTTGCATCAACCCCTACTACTACAACCTCGCCGCCAACTCGCCCCAGTGCACCGAAGGTGACGCGATCATCGAGGGCGAGCTACAGGGCCAGGTGACGCTTGCCACCTCCGCCGACATCATCGTGTCGCGCGACCTCACCTACCAATGCGCCGACGGGTCAGGGGGCGCGACGACCACCGACCCGTCGTCGGTGGCCGCGTGCAACAGTGCCGGCGTCACCAACGACGTCCTCGGCCTGCTGGCGAACGAGGACTTCCTGGTCGCCCACCCGCCGGGCCTCGACGGCAACTATGACACGCCTTGCACCGACGACGGGACCGAGGCGAACCCCGGGATCTCCAACGTCGTGCCATGGTCGTGCCAGATCACCAACCCGTCGGGCGGCAGTCTGCCGGGCGGCGCCGTCGTCGATGCCGCGGTCGTAACCCTGAACGGGTCGACCTACGTGCCGAACTTCACCCAAGGCCCGGGCCTCGGAGGGCTGTACCAGAACGGCACGAACATCAACTACTACCCCGGGTTCAACGGTGTTTCAGGCGGGGCCGGTTACAACCAGCTGCTGTCCTACGACCTCCGGCTCGCGTACCTGAACCCTCCGCACCTGCTGCAGGCGACCGACACCGTGTGGAACGTCGTCGGCTTCGTCGTGTGCGGCACGACCAACACCGGCAATTTCCCGGTCAGCTCGGGCGCCCAGTCGATCAGCTGCCCGTCAATCCCCTGATGCGGTCCGGGCAGGCCGCGCGCCGCTGAGCTCCGGCGTGCGGCGCCGGTTCCTAGCACCCAGGCATCGAGCGACGTTGCATCCTGGGCGCCGACGGGCGACGCTGTCGGGATGCGCATCGCGACCTGGAATGTCAACTCGCTGAAGGCCCGCCTCGGCAAGCTCGAGGANNTTCGCGGCGCTCGGCTACGAGTCGGCCCATCACGGCAACGGCCGCTGGAACGGCGTCGCCATCTTGTCCCGGGTGGGGATCGAACAAGTACGGGCCGGCTTTACGGGAGAGCTCCCCGAAGAGATCGAGGAGTGCCGCATGCTCACGGCGCGCTGCGGCGGGGTTCGGGTCGCGAGCGTCTACGTGCCGAACGGTCGCTCTGTCGGCAGCGAGCAGTACGACTTAAAGCTTGCGTGGCTCGGCCGCCTTCGTGACGACCTCGCGGCGACCACGACGGCGGACGACGCGGTGGTCGTTTGCGGCGACTTCAACGTGGCGCCGGAGGACCGCGACGTGTGGGACATCTCGCAGTTTCTCGGCGCGACACATGTAAGTGGGCCTGAGCGGGCGGCGCTTCGCGAGCTCGAGGCGTGGGGGCTCGTCGACGCCTTTCGTGCCGTCTATCCCGACGCCGACGGGCTCTACTCGTGGTGGGACTACCGCGCGGGCGATTTCCACAAGGGTCGCGGGATGCGCATCGACCTCGTGCTCGTCTCCCGCGCCCTTGCCGGCCGGGTCCGCTATGCGCTCGTCGATCGAGAGGCAAGAAAGGGGATCGGGAGCGACAGACCGCCGTCCGATCACGCGCCGCTCTTTGTGGACATCGACATCTGAACGCCGTCAGCCCAAGCGAGCCGCCAGCCTCGGTGATGCGCCGGGCGGCGCCACCGGACCGGGCCGGAGCGTGCCGTCAGTGGACGGGCAGGCCCCAGAGAGGAAACCAGCGTTCGAGGTCGGGCTCCATCGAGAGGTCCTGAGCCAGCGTCACCTTCAGCAGGCGCTCGCGGTCCGAGTCGCGTTTCTCGGCGACCGGGAGCGGTACGAACGGGTAGAACGTGCCTCGCTTGTACAGGTAGACGAGGTAGGTGCCCGCCACTTTCGGCGCGCCCGTCGCGGCACCGGGATCGGCTGCTCCGCCGGGGATCGGAGCGAAACCGAAGACCGAGCAGAGCAGCTGTGGTCCCCAGCCATGGTCCTGCAGCGTCGTGTTGACGACGTGGACCTCGTTGATGAGATCTCCGAAGTCGTCGTCTGTGATCACGGCCCACCGGTACCCGTAGGAATCGGACTCATCGTGGATCTTCGTGTTCTCGCCGAGGTCGAGCAGCTGTTCGACCTCGGNNGGACGCAGCCCCATCGAGGCCTCGAGGGTGATCTGAGCGCCAGGGAGACCGAAGAGGTGATCGAGGTCGGGTTGGACCGGCTTTGTCCGACCCAGGAGCACGTCGAACAGCTTCACGCGGCGCGCCCCATCTGGGCTTCGAGCTCGGTCAGCTGCTGCAGGCGGCGCTCGAGGGTGGGGTGGGTGGAGAACAACGTGGAGAGGCTGATGCCCTTGGCGAACGCGGGGGCGAAGAAGAAGGCGTTGAAGTGCTCCGCAGCCCGGAGATCGCGCGTCGGGACACGCGACATCTCTCCTGTCACTTTGACCAGCGCCTGAGCGAGCAGCCGCGGCTGGCCGATCAGGATCGCCCCGGACCGGTCCGCCGCCAGCTCCCTGTAGCGCGAGAGCGTCCGGATGAGGAGGAAGCTGATCGCGTAGACAAGTGCCGAGAAGGCAAGCATGCCGAGCTCGATGAGCGCCAGCTGGCCACCCCCGCCACCACCCCCGCCTCGGCCCCTGTTGCCTCCGCCGCCGAAGCCGCCGAACAGCCCCGCGTATGCGAGCACGCGGGTGAGAAGGCCGGCGAGGATCCCGAGGAAGCTGGCGATGGTCATCACGGCGACGTCGCGGTGCGCGACGTGCGACAGCTCGTGAGCCAGCACTGCCTCGAGCTCAGGCTCGTCCAGGCGGCGCAGGATGCCTGTCGTGACGCAGACGACGGCGTGCTTCTGGTCGCGACCGGTCGCGAACGCGTTCGGCATGTCGACGTCCGCGATCGCCACCTGGGGCTTGGGCATGTCGGCCATCGCGCACAGCCGGTCGACAACGCCGTGAAGCTGAGGCGCCTGCTCGCGGGTGACGATCTTGCCGCTCATCGAGTACAACGCGATCCGGTCCGAGTAGAAGTACTGCACGAAGAGCAGGACGATCGCGATGACGAGGATGAAGACGAGCTTGACCCCGACGAGGAAGAGCACCGTGACGAAGACGGCGTAAAGGAGCCCGAGCAGGAAGACTGTCGAGATCATGCGGGCCGTGAGCCCGCGGTCTGCGGGAAAGCGAGTGCGGGATGACAAGTGGCTCAGGACTCCCCGACGTCCTCGGATGCCAGGAGCTCGCGGAGCTCGTCGAGTGACGCGCTCTCGTGTGGCAGCGTCAGCTTGGACGGCACGAAACGATCCGCGGGAACGGGCGTTCCCTCCGATCGCACCCTTTGAACCAACCGTGTGAGCACGTCGCGGAAAGTCGCCTCGTCATTGGCATCGAGGGCCGCCACCAGTTTCTGGTCAAGCTCCTCCAGCGAGGCGATCTGGCTCTCTTGGAGCTCGAACTGGCCTTCTCCGAGGATGCGCACGATCATGAGGCACCTCCCGCATCGTCGAGGGTGAACGGGTCCGCTGGGGCTGTGGGCGCTCGCGCGGCTGACGGCTCGTGCACGATCTCACCGTCGACCGGCTCGTCGGAGGCGCCGGCCGAGCCCGCGTTGCCGGCACCGAGCTCACCGCTCGGGGCGGCCGCCGGCGGGTTGAGCTCGGCCTTCATCTGGGCAAGCTGAAGCTGCACGTCCCCGGAGGCGGCCGCCTTGTCGAGCTGTGCCTGGATGGGGTCCGACGACCCGGACAGGTCCGTGAGGGTTCCCGACGCGAGGAGCTCGTCGACGGCACCGGCTCGTGCCTGCATCTGGGCGATCTTGTCCTGGGCTCTTTGCATGGCGAGGCCTGTGTCGCTCATCGACTCCGAGATCCCGGAGACGGCCTCTCCGATCCGTGTCTGTGCCTGAGCCGCCGTATAGGAGGCCTTCAGGGTCTCTTTCTGTGTGCGGAAGGCCTCGACGCGCGCCTGGAGCTGCTG
>PMZN01000029.1:5100-7688 GCA_003170375.1 Acidimicrobiaceae bacterium
TCGATGCGCTTCTTGGCTGTCGCGACGTCGGCCAGTCCTCGCTTTACCTGTTGGAGCTGCTCGATCTGCTTCTCATAGGAGAGATCGAGCGTCTCGCGGGGATCTTCCGCCTTGTCTAGGACCTTGTTTGCCTTGGCCTGGACGATGTTCGTCAGGCGCTTCATCACACCCATTTGCACTCCCTTGACAGTCTCTTGTCCCAGCATAGGCGGGAGGGAGGGTTCAACTCACCGCGCCACTAGCGTGGCCAGCCATGGACGACCAGCTCTGCATCCTGACCGTGCACGCGCATCCCGACGACGAGGCCTCCAAAGGTGCCGGGACCATAGCGAAGTATCACGCCGCAGGTGTTCACACGGTTCTCGTGACCTGCACCGGTGGCGAGGAAGGCGACATCCTCAACCCGATCATGGACACCCCCGAGGTACGGGAAGACATCGCCGGGGTCCGTCGCCGCGAGCTCGACCGAGCCGCCGAGATCATCGGCTACACCGAGGTCGTCCTGCTCGGCTACCGCGACTCGGGCATGCCGGGCTCGAAGGCAAACTCCGACCCGCGTGCCTTCGCCGCCCACCCGCTCGGCGAGACCGTCGAGCGCCTCGTGGCCGAGATCCGCCGGGTGCGCCCACAGGTCGTCATCACCTACAGCGACGACCAGGAGCGCTACCCGCACCCCGACCACATCCGGGTGCACGAGATCTCGGTGGCGGCCTTCGACGCCTCGGGCGATGCGAGGGCCTTCCCTGCTGCGGGCGAGCCCTACCAGCCTTTGAAGATGTACTACTCGGTCTGGTCGCGGGCGCGTATCGTGGCCACTCATGCGAAGTTCCTCGAGCTCGGTATGGAGTCGCCCTTCGACGAGAGCTGGCTGGAACGTCCCGGCGACGACGACAAGATCACGACCTCGATCGACCTGACAGGCTTCGAGGACGTTCGCCGGTTGGCTCTGCTCGCGCACGCGACGCAGGTCGACCCGACCTCGAAGTACTGGTTCGGGCTGCCCCCGGAGATCATGAGGACCATCCATCCCCAAGACGACTACATCCTGGCGCGAAGCCTCGTCGCCGCAGATCTTCCTGAGGACGATCTGTTCGCCGGGGTGCGCCTGTCGGCGAGCCGGTAACATCCGCCCGCGACAAGGATGTAGGCACGCGGTGCCGGCGGAAATGCCACCGGCGCACTGAGGAGGATGACATGGCCAAGTGGCTGACCCAGGAGTGGCTCGACGAGGGAAAGAAGCTTGCCGAGCGACAGCCGGAGCGCCCGGGAGCTTCCGTAAGACTGCAGTACGTCATCACCGAAGGGCCCGAAGGCGACATCCGCTATTACTGGGTGCTCGAGGACGGGAAGCTCCTCGAGTCACGGCTCGGTGAGCTGCCCGACGCCGAGGTGACGCTCACGGAGAGCTACGAGGACGCCATGCGCATCCAGAAGAACGAGCTCGATGCCAACGCCGCGTTTATGCAGGGACGGGTGAAGGTCACCGGCAACATGGCAAAGCTCATGGCGATGCTGCCGATCACCAATTCGGCGGAGTACAAGCAGCTCCAAGTCGAGACCTTGGAGATCACCGAGTTCTGATTGGCCGCACCACGCCGGCTGCCAACGCGCGGCAGCCGGCCGGACCCCGCCTCGTCAACGAACGCGCATGAGCTCCCGAAGGGCCCGATAGCCGAGGAGCTTTACTTTGACTGCATCCGCCGCTTGGGCCAGGGCCGCCTCCCCCACGAGCAGCCTGCGGTCGGCCGTGCGTTCCTGCCAGTCAGGCGCCGCCGCACGGAGCTCGGCCGTGTCAAGTGCCGGCCGTAGGCAGATCTCAGTGACCCCGGGCTCGACTCTGGCGAGCAGCTCGGCCAGTTGCGCCTCCACCTTCGAGTCGTCGGCTTCGGGGCCGTCGGAGGCCGAGCCGGCAGCCGGCCGGCCGGCCACGGTGCCGCCCAGCCTCCCTGAGGCATTTCCGCCCAGCGCGCCGGTCAGGATGACGCGATCTGGTGACACGACCCCGCGTTCGGCGGCAAGGGCCCGAAACGGGAAGCCGGCGAGGCGTTGCGCGCTGGCGTCCGGCAGGCGCAGGGGCAAGCCGAATTCCTCGGCCAGGTCCAAGAAGACGTCGAAGAACTCAGGCTTGAGCTGGACGGCGTCGAGGTGAGCATCGAGATGGCTCACGTCGAAGCCCCAGTAGATGGCCCGCTCGAGCTGAGCCCGGCACTCCCGGCGCACCTCGTCGAGATCCGCGTGGTCCCACAGGTCGGCCGCCGTCCGCGGGAAGCCGCCATCACCGTCGAGCAGGGACGGCGCGTGGGTGATCGGTCCCCAACGGTACAGATCGTGCTCGGCGTTGAGCGTGAGACCCACGCCGACATCTTCTCCCCGGTATTGCGCCGCAGCGCCTCGCGCCCAGGGTGCCGGGACCATCAACGTCGCGGTCGTGGCCGTTCCGTTGCGCAGCGCTTCGTAGATCGCGACGTTGCCGGCGTGGAACACCCCGAGCTCGGCGCAGCTCAACACGAGCACGCGGTCGGCGGGGGCGTAACCGAGTCGCTCGACAAGTGCAGTCACCGGATGGACGGTAGCCGGAGTGTGCGGGG
>PMZN01000029.1:7711-10889 GCA_003170375.1 Acidimicrobiaceae bacterium
CGACCTCGTTGGCGGGATCGTCGCAGGCGTAGTCGTCCTGGCGATCGTCATGATGATCGCCTTTCGTTCGTTCCTGACGGTGGTGACCGAGTACCAGCGGGCGGTGTTCTTCCGTTTCGGGCGGATCCGTGCGCAGGCCAAGGGCCCGGGCCTGATCTTCCGCATTCCTGCAGTCGACCGGGTCGTCAAGGTGAACCTCCGGGTCGAGGTGGTCGACATTCCCCCCCAGTCTGCGATCACGGCCGACAACGTCACCTTGCAGGTCGACGCCGTCGTCTACTTCCGGGTGGACGACCCCGTCAAGGCCATCGTCGGAGTGGACAACTTTCGGCTCGCCAGCCAGCGCATCGCAATGACGAGCCTGCGCTCGATCATCGGGCGCCACGAGCTCGACAATCTCCTCGCCCACAGAGAGGACATCAACAACGAGCTGAAGGCGCAGATCGCGCTGTCCACACAGGGTTTCGGTGTCGAGGTGCACGAGGTCCAGATCCGCGACATCTCCCTCCCGGCCGAGCTCGTGCGGGCGATGTCCCGTCAGGCGGAAGCCGAACGGGAGCGCCGGGCCAAGGTGATCGCCGCGACCGGCGAGCTCGAGGCGTCGCGAGAGCTGTCGGAGGCGGCGACGATGCTCGCTTCGTCTCCGGGCTCGATGCAGCTGCGGTCGCTGCAGACCCTTGCCGAGGTCGCGACCGAGCACAACTCGACATTGATCTTCCCCATCCCGATCGAGCTCCTCGAATTCATGAGGCGCCCCGGCGCGGTCGATGACGCGAGCCCGTTTGCCGTGCCACCTCCGAGTCGGCCGATCCCGCCTGCCCCGAACCCATCCGCGCCGCCGGCTGTCGCGCCTGTTCCGGGTGCCGCCGCCGAGCTCGGCTCCCCGATGCCGGCCGAAGACGAGCCGCAAGCCGGGAGCCCATCCGCCTGAGCTAGCAAGCCGAGGCGATCCTGCCCCGCCCGCCCGAGGTGGGTGGGCCGAGGCGATCTTCAGGTTCCGGTCGGTGGGCGGTCGGACCGTTGAGAGGGACGATACGCCTGCCCACCCGCCCTAGCATCAAGCCGATTGCGATGCCACCGACGACGTCGGAGGCATGGTGGATCTTCGTGTGGACCCGGCTGAGTGCGACCACTGTCGCGAGCGCGTAGTAGACAGGCGCCCGCTCCTCTCCTTCGGCGAGCAGCGTCGCGGCGCAGAACGCGGCAGTGGCGTGCCCGCTCGGGAAGCTCGATGTGATCGGCTGGCGAAACGGCAGCGGGTGAGCCTCCATGGGCCTGGGACGCCGCCTTTTGAACAGGGACTTCACACCGATATTGACGACAACGGATTCGATTCCGGTCGCGATGATCGCGCGCAGTCCTGCACGGGTGTCGCCAGGACGGCCGCGAAGGACCCGCACAAGACCGAGCACCAGCCAGAGCAGCCCGAAGTCGCCGAGTGCTGTGGCGGTGTAGAAGAGACGGTCCGCGATCCGGTTGCCGCGCAACGGGGCGAAGACCTCTTCGACTCGAGCGTCGAGCGCTTTGACCAACGGACGAAGCAAGCGGACGAGCTCCTCGGTCAGACGCCAGCGGCTTCCAACGCCGAAGCGTCGGACACTGATGACGCGACCGCGGTCGCGGTGCCCAATGCCGGCGCGGCCAGCGATGGGTCGCCCCCGAACGAGGGGCAGTACGCCTGGAAGGCGCAGAAGCGGCACAGGCTCGACGGGTTGGGCCGGAAATCGTCCTCCTTGCATGCCCGTTCGATCGCGGACCACACGCCGAGAGCTCGCTGGCGGGTGCCACGCATCGCCTGATCCGTCGGCGCCGCGGAGATGACGATCCGGTCCCGCAGGTAGAGAAGGCGAACGACCGACGGCCGTCTCCCCAGCTCGGCTTCGCACATGAGGGCGTACATCTGGACCCCGCTGAGACGCGACTTGGACTGCTCGGTGCGCGGGGCGCGGCCGGTCTTGTAGTCGACGACAGCCAGGCTGCCGTCGTCCAGCTCGTCGAGGCGGTCGATTATGCCGCGCACGGTGACGCCGTCGATCTCGGTGCTCAGGTTCAGCTCGAGCCCGATCGCGCGGACACCGTCCGGGTCCTCTAGTTCCAGGTAGCGGTCCACCAACACACGCGCGTCGACGAGGAAGGCGATTGTCTCAGCCTCATCGAGCCTGAGCCCATCGAGCTCGTCGCCGTCCTGCAGCTCCCGCCAGGCGGCATCCAGGGCTTTCTGGGCCGCATCCCTGCTCCTCGAGCCGGGTGGATACTCGGTGAACAGCACCTCGAGCGCCCGGTGGACAAGCGTGCCTTTCAAGGCCGGCGGCGACGGCGGCTCCGGCAGGTGTTCGACGACCGAGAACCGGAACGCGAGCGGGCAATTCGTAAAGGCCGTGATCTTCGAAGGAGACAGGGTGCTCGGAAGGGGTAGGTCGGTGACCGGGGAAGCCATTGATGCCAGGCTACGCCGGGGGTGGGTCAAGAGCCCGGATCACCGAGTCGGCGACAACGGACGGCTGCTCGAGCGGTCCGAAATGCCCGAGTCCCAGGAGAACCTCGAGGTGGCCCTTCGCGAGGCGCTCCACTAGCAGCTCGAGGGCGGCGGGGCCGAAGCTGTAGCTCTCGGCACCGCAGGCGAGCACCACCGGGCAGTTGACAGTTGCGAGCCGGGAGAAGGCCGGATGACGGAAGCCGCCCTCGTATATCAGCGCCTCGCTCTCGCCCCTGCACCGGAGCCGGACCGTGCCGTCGGGCAGGTCTTCGAAGCCGAACTCGACATAGGCGGCGAGAGCTTCAGGGTCGAGGACGTTGAGCGGTGGCTTCGACGCGTAGTTGGCATAGGCGTCCTGGCGGGAGGCAAAGATCTCCCGCCGTTGCCGGGCCCCCCGTGCGAGCGGGTCGGAGGGGTTTGGCGTCGGCGAATCGTCGAAGGGGAGCACGACTGGCTCGAAACAGTAGAGGGCCGAGAAGGTGCCGGGCCGTGCCTCCTCGGCGAGCAACAGCGCTGCGCCCCCGCAGGAGTGGCCGATTCCCACAGCGCCATCGAGCCCGAACGCGTCGACGGCCGTCAGGATGTCAGTCCCAAAACCGACCCAGTCGAAGTCCAGGTCCGCCGCCACGCCGGACTCGCCGTGCCCACGGAGATCGAGTGCCAGACAGTGGAAACGGAGCCCAAGACTGCGTGCCAGCGGGC
>PMZN01000029.1:10964-20317 GCA_003170375.1 Acidimicrobiaceae bacterium
GGCTTCGTGATGCCGATGGCGCCCAGGGCCGTGCGCAAGCTGGAAAGATTGCGCCGTGCAACACCTTCTCTCGTCCTGGGGCTATCTCGCGCTCGTCCTGCTGACCTTCGCCGAAGCGGCGTGTGTGCCGATCCCCTCCGAGGTGACGCTCGGCTACGCCGGGTACCTGGCCTCGACCGGCAGGCTCGACATCGCGGTTGTGATCGTTCTCGCCGTGTTCGGAGAGCTCCTCGGCTCGTTCGTGGGCTGGTCGATCGGCCGCTTCGGCGGCCGCCCCCTCGTGGAGAAGCTCGGTCGTTACGTCCTGCTCACGAAGTCCGACCTGGACAGAACCGAGCGTTGGTTTCGCAGACGAGGTGAGCCGGCGGTGTTCTTCGGCCGCATCTTGCCGGTGGTCCGCACTTTCATATCGATTCCCGCCGGGATCGCGGAGATGGGCCTCGTGCGTTTCGGCGTGGCCACGTTCTCCGGAAGTGCCATCTGGTGCACGGCGATCGCCCTCGTCGGCTACGAGCTCGGCGGAGAGTGGAACAAGATCACCAAGGGCTTCAGTGCCGCGGGCTACGTGCTCGTAGCCGCCGCCGTTGTCGCCGTCGCCGTCTTCGTCCTCCATCGCTTTGCGGCCGTGCGCCGCGAACGGGCCGCCACACGCCGCTAGCTCCGGCCCGGCCGCGCCGGCCGTCCGGCGGAGCCGCAGTCAGCCTTTCGGGCAGTGAGAGGCCGAGGCTTTCCCGGAATTGGCGCTGACCTCGAGGCACGACTCGTCGACTGCCACGAAGTCTCTTGCCGGGATCTGCTTCATCATGTCGACAAGGGTGATCGGCCACTGCGGCAGAGCACTTCCCTGGAAGTACCAGTTGCTGCCGTTGTCGGCGAGCATCAGGCCGTAGTGCTGCATAGCGGTGATGATCACAGCCAGCTGAGCGCAGTACGGTGTCCCGGCCTTGCAGATCTCAGAGGCGCTGAAGCTGGCGCTCAGCCGGAACCGTGCTCCCATCGGCGGATAATCGCCACCGCAGGACCCGGCCTCGTGACGTGCCGGCCAGATGAAGGCATCATCGGTGCACTCGGCGGTGAAGCGGATCGCGTGGCCGACCTTGCCTGAGAGCACCTCCTGGTACANNTCCAGATGGCGCCCGAGCCGGCAGTCGAAGCGGTCCTCGAGACGTAGTGCGCGTCATAAAGCTCGTACAGGACGCACGTCGCCGGGTCGACCATGAGGGCGTGCCGGTCTCCCGAGGCGTTCAGGCCGCCTTCGATGGGAGTGTTCGGGCCGAACGGGTAAGGGCCCCGGTCGCTCTCGTCCGCGTACTCGAAGCGCAAGTGGATGAAGGCCTGAGTCTTGGGGTTGACGACCGTCCACGGGATCCCGTACGGATACCCGCCTTCGTCGGGGCCGAAGTCGGGATGGAGGTTGGTGGTGGAGGCGTCCATGTTCGCCATCCAGGTAGCGCTGCGCTTGTTGACCGGAAGCTTGGAGATGTCGGTGTTCCAGACGTTGTCTGCAGGGAACATCTGGCAGTTCGGTGCGCCGGGCACAGGTGGGCCCTTCGGCGGCGTCGTCCGCGGCACTGCTGGCGCTCCGGACTTGACGGCCACAACCGGAGCGCCTGCAAGGATCAACGGGAGGCACGCAATGGCGGCAACCTGTCCAATGTGGAAATGAGAACGCGATTGACGAGTCCGGTCCATCTTCGGAGTATCGACCCTCCCGGTCGGGCCTTGAGCGCTTCTTGCGACGCCGGCCCGGGAGCCCTACGGTCGGCTCGAAGGAGGGATCCCTGAATGGACGAATTCGAGAATCTGCCTCAGGTGACAACCGACCCCCTCGCCCACCTCCTTAAGGAGGCCGTTGAGCTGGCCCGCCAGGCGGGCGAGCTCACGCTGGGCTACTTCCGATCGGCCGGGCTCAGCGTCGAGCAGAAGAGTGACGGCTCGCCTGTGACCCAGGCTGATCGGCAAGCTGAGCGGCTCATCCGCGAGGAGCTCGAGCTGCGACACCCTGGCGACGGGATCCTCGGCGAAGAAGAGGACGAGAAGCCCAGTGAGACCGGCCACCGGTGGATAGTCGACCCGATCGACGGGACTCTGGCTTTCACCCACGGCGTAGGTCTGTTCTCGAACCTGCTCGCCCTAGAGGACGAGCATGGCATCGCCGTCGGCGTGATCAACGTGCCCGCTCTCGGCGAGACGATCTATGCGGCGAGAGGGCTGGGCTGTTACTGCAACGGCGTGACCGCTCGGGTGAGCGAGCGCGGTGAGCTGGCGGGGAGCTACCTCACTACGAGCAGCTTCGGCGAGTGGGACGAGACCGTGCTGCTCGGGGTGAGACGAGCCGGCATCGAACTTCGCACGTGGGGTGACGGGTACGGTTACGGCCTCGTCGCGACCGGGAGGCTGGACGCGATGGTCGATGTGTGGGCCAAGCCGTACGACGTCGCTCCGATGCCCGTGATCATCTCGGAGGCAGGCGGGTGTTTCACGGACTGGTGCGGTGCGCCGGGGTTCGAAGGCGGCTCCGGGCTCGCGACCAACGGGCGCATCCACGATGCGCTCTTGAGGCTGTTGGGGAGCTCGCCCGGACGATGAGCGAAACGCTCGCGAGCCGTCGCGACCTCGAGGCAGTGCCGTGAGGCCTCCTGTCGGGTCGCTGCTCGTTCGTGATATCGGGCTGCTGGTGACCAATTGCCCCGAGCTCGGATCAGGATCACTCGGGGTGATGCGCGACGTCGATCTTGTCGTCGAGAACGGCACTGTGGCTTGGATAGGAGGAGCCAGGACCTCGCCGGCGGCCGACGAAGTGCTCGACGCGGCCGGGCGATGCGTGGTTCCCGGATTCGTGGACTCGCACACGCATCTCGTCTTCGCCGGCGACCGTGTCGAGGAGTTCACGGCGAGAATGGCGGGAAAGCGCTACGACGCCGGAGGGATATCGGCCACAGTCGCAGCCACGCGCTCTGCTCCTTCGAGCGTGCTCATGGAGATGGCCGCCAGGCTCAAGCGAGAGGCCGAGGCTCAGGGCACGACGACGCTCGAGACCAAGTCGGGCTATGGCCTGACAGTCTCGGACGAGTCGCGATGCCTCGAGGTTGCCGGGACGATCGCCGAGGAGGTCACCTATCTTGGCGCGCACGTCGTGGCACCTGAGTTCCGCGGGAGGGAGCAGGAGTACGTCGCACTCGTAACCGGCCCGATGCTCGAAGCCTGTGCGCCGAAAGCCCAGTGGTGCGACGTGTTCTGCGAAAACGGTGCCTTCGGCCCTGACGCGGCCCGGGAGATACTGCAAGCGGGGCGTGCCCACGGGCTCGGCCTTCGGGTGCACGCGAACCAGCTGTCTCACGGTCCGGGCGTCCAGCTCGCCGTCGAGATGGGCGCTGCTTCCGCGGACCACTGCAGTCATCTCGACGGGGCGGACGTCGATGCGCTGGCCGGATCTGACACGGTGGCGACCCTTCTTCCCGGGGCCGAGTTCTCCACGCGTTCGCCGTACCCGGATGCACGCCGTTTGCTCGATTCCGGTGCCGCGGTCGCACTCGCGACCGATTGCAATCCGGGAACGAGCTACACGACGAGCATGCCGTTCGTCATCGCCCTTTCCGTGCGGGAAATGCACATGACGCCCGACGAGGCGTTGCTTGCCGCCACTGCCGGAGGTGCACGCGCTCTTCGGCGTGACGACCTCGGCGCTCTCGCGCCCGGGTTTCGCGGCGACCTCGTCGTGCTGGACGCGCCGAGCGCCGCGCATCTCGCCTACCGTCCCGGCGTCGACCTTGTCGCCGCCGTGGTCCGTGCAGGCCGGCTACTCGGTCGGGGAGTCACCCGGTAGCGGGCCGGCGGAGGACGAGCGCGCGAAGCAAGACCGACGAGCTGCCGGAGACTCGATGGTTCTGTCGGCTTAAGCTGCGCAGACTGTGATCGATTCGAACGAGTCGCGCGCGCCTGCGCCGCCACCGACCACCACGGTGCTGGTGAAGAAGCGGGCTTGGCGACGTCAGGTGCTCGAATGGGTGGCTGTCGTTGTGATCGCGGTGCTCGTCGCGGGAGGGCTACGGGCCTTCGTGGTGCAGTCGTTCTACGTGCCCACCGGCTCGATGTTGCCAACGCTGCAGATCGGAGACCGGATAGTCGTCGTGAAGATCGGCTACACGATTCATCGGGGCGACATCGTCGTGTTCCGTCGTCCGCCTGCCGACACCGACACCGCGGACGCCGATCTGGTCAAGCGGGTCATCGGGCTGCCCGGAGAGACGATCTCCTCAATGCGTGGCACGGTGCTCATCGACGGGAGGCCTCTCGCCGAGCCGTGGCTACCGGCACTGACCGGATCGTGCGCGGAGGCCGCCGAGAACATCGCGACGACCAGGATCGCTCCTGACCACTATTTCATGATGGGTGATTGCCGTGGCGACTCTCTCGACAGCCGAGCGTGGGGAACCTTGCCGGCCTCGTACATCGTCGGCAAGGTCGAGGTCATCATCTGGCGTTTCGGCCATCCGTACCTTCACTGGTTCTGACGGAGCCCCCAACCCGTCTTGCCGAGGTCCGACGGTTTGGACATTCTCGGACAAAGCCCTTTCGCTCGGGTCGCCACAGTCGTAGCGTGTCTATCGGGTCCTCGGGTGTAAGCCCGTGTTCAAGAGCCGGACTCGAGGGTGAAAGCCGGCCACGCTGGCAGGTCTTCAGACCGCAGGTGTCGTTCCCTCCTTGGGACGCTCCCGGGGGCCCGCCACAAAGGTGACACCCCTGGAGAGGTCCGGCGCGCCAGGCTTGAGGCGTGCCGGCCACCTCCGACCTGCCCTGGCCATCGGCCCCGAGCGCCCGGCCCGATCTGCCCCCGGCGAGGAGCTCGCCCAGGCGACGGAGCGATCGCGTCGCCAAAGCCGCCAGGCGCCGGGCTCGCAGAGCTGCGATCCGGAGGAGGCGCCTCGCTCTGGCACTGGTCGCGATCATCTTGGTCGTGGCCGCGACGGTCCTGTTCGGTGGTAACCCCGGGCCGAAGCTTTCCCCGCAACGCGCCCGGATCGTCGCGCTCGCCACGAGCCAGCTCGGCTACAGGACCGATCCTCCCGATACCTACTGCAACCGTTTCAGCGCCTACTGGCATGCCGGGACGATCGACTGCCCCAACTCGAACCGCGACGAGCAATGGTGCGCTGACTTTGCCGCTTGGGTCTGGCAACGGGCCGGTGTGCGGTTCGTCTACGGCCTGGGCCCGGACGACCTGAACGCGGCGTCGGCGAGCTTTTACCTGTGGGGAGCCGCGCACCACACCTGGCACCCGGTCGGCTCCGACTACGCGCCCCAGCCTGGGGACGTCGCTGTCTACGGGCTGGACCTGCAGACTTTGCAGGCTCAGCACGTAGCAGTCGTCATCAGCTACTCACCAGGAGCGAGGGGCCCGGACGTCGTGAACGGTGACGGCGAACGGACCGGGTTCAGCGTCGTAGAGGCGGGCAACGACCAGTACAAGTCCGACATCACCGACAACGGCGGGCAGCTAGCCGGCTACGTCTCGCCTCCTTTGGTGCCCGCCTCGCACGCTCGCCGGGAATGAGCCCCCGGCCGGGGTGATCCGGGGCTGGGCGCCGGGAGGTGACAGCACAGCCATCAGAGAATCCGCCTGCCCGTCTCGGAGGTGTCGTAGCCACCGAGCGCACGCACCGAAGCCTGGAAGTTGCTCGAGGACAGGAGGTCCCAGAACGGGCCGAGCAGTGGGTCCTCGAGCGAGGCCGCGTTCAGCACGAGATCGAACGGCTCGCGTCTCAGCGGGACGAAGTCGAGCCCAAACGCGCCAGCGGCTGCGAGCAGGCCGAGGCCGCAGTCGCAGCGCCCCGAGGCAACCGAAGCAGCTACCGCCAGATGGGTGTGCTCCTCCCGGTCGTAGCCGATGATCGACGTGGGTGCGATGCCCGAGCGAGCGAGCTCGTAGTCGACCAGCGCGCGCGTGCCCGAGCCCGGCTGGCGGTTCACGTACCGGAGCGCGCCGCGCGCCAGGTCCTCGATGCCGCTCAGGCCGAGCGGGTTGCCGGGCGCGACGATGAGGCCTTGTTCCCGAACGGCGAGCCGCACAACGGCGATGTCGCGCCCGGGGAGCACCTGGTCGATGTAGGAAAGCGTGTACCCGCCCGTCTCGGGGTCGAGCAGGCATGATCCGGCGAGATGGCAGAGCCGGTCCCGGAGCGCTGCAAGACCACCGAGCGAGCCGACGTGCGACACCGAAAGGGTCAGCCGCGCGTTCCCGCTGCGCAGGGCGGATGCCGCCAGGTCGAGCGCGACGTCGTCCGAGCCGGTCATCACGATGGTGTTCTCGAGCTCCCCCAGCTCTCTGAGGAGCCGGACCTCCACTTCAGCATCTGCGTCGTGGCCCTCCGCACCGGCTGGGACCAGCAGTAGCGCGTCGGCTCGCACGAGCGAGGTCAGCACGCCCGCGCCACGAGGGAGCGCCGTTGCCACGAGTCGGCCGCCGACCCGGCCGAGACGGACTCGCACCCACTCGTCCAGATCCACCGGTGAAGCGATCTTGCGAGCGAGTCGTGCACGGACGATCGGCCGCGCAGTCTCCAGAGTGCCTTCGAGACGCGCGATCAGAGGCGCGGCGAACATCTCGAAGCTGAGCGCTGCCGATACCGGATAGCCGGGCGCTCCCACCACCGGCGTGGAGTCGATCGCTCCGAGCACGACCGGGTGCCCGGGCCGGACCGCCACGCCGTGCACGGCAAGAACACCCAGATGCTTGATCACCTCCACCGTGTAGTCGTCGCGACCAGCGCTTGCGCCCGCGATGATGATCAACAGGTCGCACGTGGCGGCTGCCTTCAGCGCCGCGCGGCCGATGCCGTCTGGGTCGTCCGGCTCGATCGGGAGCACGACTGCCTCGCATCCGATCTCCCTAGCAAGCGCGGCCAGCATGAGCGAGTTCGTGTCGTAGAACTGGCCTCGGATGATGTCGGAGCCGATCGGCCGTATCTCGTCGCCGGTCGGCAGCACCGCCACGATCGGTTTGCGCCGGACGAGCACCTCGGTCACGCCTGCGGCACCGCAGGCGGCGACGTCGACGGCGCGTAGTCGGTGACCCTCGAAGAGGAGAAGCCCATTGGCGACGATGTCCTCGCCGATCGACCGCACGTTCTGGTAGGGCGCGACCTCGGCCCGGAGCTCAGCCCCTCCATCCGCGAATCTGACGTGCTCGCGCATGACCACGGCGTCAAAGGCGTCTGGGAGGAGATCGCCGGTGTCGATCACCTCGTAAGCGCCCGCGGGAATCAGAAGTGGCGCGGCATCGCTGGCGCCGGTCGTGTCCGATGCCCGGAGGGCGATGCCATCCATGGCGGAGGCGTCGAAGGGGGGCGACGACCGGAGCGCCCAAACCGTTTGAGCCGTGACCCGGCCGACGGCTTGGGAGAGAGGAAGCAGCAGCGGTTCAACTCGCTCTGGGCACGAGGCGTTCGCGCACGCCACGTACCAGACCTCGAGCGCTTCTGCGACTGCAGTCATGGGCCCGTCGCCGCCCTGGCGAGGAAGACCACGTCTCCTTCGGCGAGGGGTTCCTCGGGGTCTTGGCGTACGGGGCCTCCGTTCAACGCCGCGACGACATTGGAGCCGAGCACCATGTCGACCGCCTCGGCGGCGGCTCCGAGCGTCGCCGCCCGGATCGTCACCCGCTCGGGAAGACCGGCATGGACCGTGGTGCCGGACCGGGCCGCAAGCCCTGAACGGGCCCCTTCGCCGAGCCATTGGACGTGAACCTCAGGAAGGGGGCGGACTGTTGCCGCTTGGTACTCGTGCGGATCGTTCAGGTTCGTCACCGACTCGAGTCCCGGGTCAAAGCGTGCCAGGTCCGGGTCGGCGAGGAGCGCCGCTTCGTCGAGCTCCTTCCAGCGGCACGCCTCGACGAGGGACGAAACCCGGAGCCGGTCGGAGGCCAACAGACTCTGGACGAGCGGTGCCAAGCTGACCCGATAAGCGGCCGCAAGCGGCTGGCGAAACCCCCTCACGAAGGGAACGCACGCGTCGAGCCCGGCGTTGAGCTCACTGACGACGCGGCGCACGAACGCCGGATGGAGAAACGGCACGTCGCTCGACGACACGTACGCGACCTCGCCGCGACCTGCAAGTGCCTGCAAGCCTGCGCTGAGACCGCCAAGCGGGCCACGGCCCTCCTCGAGGTCGTCGATGACTTCGAAGTCGCCGGGAAGCAAGGGGAGCGACTGGCCCCGGGAACGGACGAGCACGACAGGACCGCCTACGCCACGCGCCACGATCCCCGCGACGCGGCGCACGAGAGTGGAGCCGTGCCACTCCAAGGCGGGCTTCGAACAGCCCATCCGCGTCGAACGCCCCCCGATGAGGACGATCCCGGCGTTGCGGTTCAAGGGGCAGAGTCCCCTCAGGTCCGGGGCCGAAGCTGTGCGCTGAGCCGGCGCGCACGTTCAATCCGCGTCGTGCGGAACTCCCGGCTCCGCCAGCTCGTCCGCGAGGCGCTGGGCCGTCGCGAGAGCTTCGACTATTGGCACACCCGAGCGCGCCGCGAGGTAGCAAGTAACGGGCGCCGCCTTACGCTCAGATGCGTGTGCGGCGATCCCGGCGAGCGCGAGGAGCTTTTCGACGTCCTCGTCTGTGATGGGTGGCGAGCCCAGCGCCGCTGTGTAACGGTCGAGCCAACCACGGGTGTCGAGTGCCATGACTGCCGAGCGTAGCGAGCCGGCGCGCGTCCCGCCCTCGGCTCGAGTCGTAAGGGTGCCGCTCGCGATGGACAAGAGCCCGAGCACCGTGCTCCGGGCCGCCGGCCGCGACGCCCGGCCGTTCGCGCTCTTCGGCTCGTGGTCGGGAGCAAGCGCGCTTGTTGGCTCGGACCCGCTGCTCGTGGTCGAGGACGCCGCCGACCCCTTCGCCGTGTTCGACCGACAACCCGAGATCACCGCCACCATTCCCGGTGCCACTGGGGGTGGTTGGGTCGGGTATCTCGGCTACGGCCTGGGACGACTGGTCGAGCGGCTCCCGCCCCCGCCACGCCGTCCTGTGCCGTTGCCGAGCTCGATACTCGGCTTTTACGACCACTTGGTGGTTCGTGACGACTTGGGCAATTGGTGGTTCGAAGCGCTTTGGTCAGAGGAGCAGTCAGAGCGGCTCGAGTCGCGTCTTTCGGAATGGCAACGCCGCGCCGGCGTGCCTGAGGTGGGGACCGGCAGGTTCGAGTGCGGGACGTTTCTCCTGAGACCGGGGCCGGAAAGGCATATTGTTTCGGTGTCGCGCGCCATCGAACACATCCGCTCAGGCGACGTGTTCCAGGTCAATGTGTGCACCCGGCTCGAAGCCCCGTTCTCCGGGGACCCGCTCGAGCTCTTCTGCACTGG
>PMZN01000150.1:0-766 GCA_003170375.1 Acidimicrobiaceae bacterium
GCCTCCTCATGCACCGCCGCTGTCATGCGCGCTGCCGCCTTGCCGGTCGGCGCGCCAAGCGCGACGTCAAGTTGCCGTCCCCGGGCGAGAGCCAACCCGTTCGCGGCGCTGAGCAGCGCGGCGACGGTGCGCGTCTTGCCGGTGCCCGGGCCGCCACCGATAACGGCGATCCTGCAGGTCAAGGCTTTCGCGACGGCTTCGCGCTGAAGATCGGGCGACGTGGTGTCGTCGGGCACGAAAAGCTCGTCGAGGATCACGTCCAGGTCGGGTGACAACCTGGTGAGCCCTCCGTCGGTGCGGGCGCGACGCAGCAGCTCGTCTGCGACGCGCGCCTCGAAGCGCCAGTAGCGCTCGAGTTACAGGCGGGCGCCGTCCCAGACAAGCGGCAGCGTCACCTCGGCGGGCCCGTCGTCCGGGCCGCGCACGGCGGGGCTCGCCGCCAGGACCCTCCCCCAGGGCCCAGGATCGGGCCAGGGAAGCGAATCGATCGAACGGTCCTTCTCGTTGCCGTCGTCGTCGTCGACGACGATGGAGCCCTTGACAGTCCCGATCACCACGCACACGTGACCAAAACGCGGTGCACGCGCCGCCAGGGCTGCACCGAGCAGCACCTCGGGCTCCACGCCATCGACACTCCGGGCGATCACCCCGGCGACTTGGACGGCGGAGGCGTCGAGCACACCGGCCTCGACGAAAGGCGCGAGCGTCGCGACCTCGGGGCTCAGGAGCGGAGCAGGCGCCGTCACCCGGGGACCCCGGTGCCGTC
>PMZN01000150.1:829-9974 GCA_003170375.1 Acidimicrobiaceae bacterium
TAACCGGGCACGCGCCAGCGCAGGTAGCGGTGCAACGCGACCGAGTAGAGCAGTGCTTGCAAGGGGTAGTGGTGCTCTGCCATCGCCGCGGGCAGAGCGTACGGGTGGTAGTCGATCGACTGGGGCGCTCGGCCCCGCTCACCCAGCGTGTTGGTCTTGTAGTCGACGACGACGAAGCGGGGCGGCGCGTCCGCGCCGGTCCCGTCGCAGACGCGGGCAACCAAGTCGATCGAGCCCGTGAGATGCCCCGCGAGCTCCACCCCGAACACTCCCGCCGCGAGGTGCTGAGCCCACCGCCGAAGGGGATCGTCCTCGGGCAGATAGCCCAGCACGAGCTCGCCGATGCTGCGATCGGTGGCGAAGCGGCCTTGCCCGCCCAGGCGAAGCTCGAAGCTCAGCTCGCCGATGCGTTCGCTGCGCGCGAAGTCGCGCAGCCGTTGTCCTTTGAAGAGAGGGCCAAGAGGTGTCTCTATCGCGGAGCGAAGGCCTGTGACGAGCGTCTCGGTGTCGACTGGCCAGGGATTCCACCTGAGCCGGTCGCCGATATGGGTGCGCAGCTCGGCGTCAAGATCGGCGCTCGCGAAATCGACGCGCTCGAGCACCTCGTGCACGAGGGTGCCGAACTGTGCTCCTCCGGCGACGGCGCCGAGCGGCAGGTCGGAGGCGAGTGCGGCGTCGCCCGGCGGGACGGCATCTACTGCCTCGGGCGGCTCGTCGGCCGCGCCGGAGTCACCGAGACTCTCGTCCTCGGGATCGAGTGCAGCTTCCCGAGCGCGGTCGCTGATCGCGCTGAACGACCATCGCCGGTTCGCCCGGACAAGGACCCGGTCGAGCACGGCGAGCCCGATCGCGCGCGATGGCGCCCGTGACGCGCCGTCAGCCCATAGATGGACCGGACCGTCGGCGGAGCCCGTGACGGTCACGGCCACGCCGTCAACAGCCCCGGAGAACGCGTACTCGAGGGCCGCGGCAGCGTCCGAGTCGGGCGGCAGAACGACTTTTGACGCCGCGAACAGCTCCGGGTCGATCGCACCGTTGCTCCGGGCGAACAGCACGTGCGCGAGTCCGGTGATGTCGCATCCCTGCACGCGCGACCACCAGACCAGCGTCTTGTGCTGCGCCCGGGTGAGCGCCACGTACAGCAGCCGGAGGTTCTCCCCGCGCGCCTCGTCGTTGGCGCGCACCTTGCGCGCCTTGGCGTCGGATGCCGTAGGCCAGCCTTCGCCATTCGCGATGTCGAACGTGCGCAGTCCGGTGTCAGGGTCCTGGAACACCATTTCGTGCGCGACGGCCAAGCTGTTGCGCCATAGCGTCGGGACGCACACGATAGGGAACTCGAGGCCCTTCGCGGCGTGCACGGTCATGATCCGCACCGCCTCGGCCTCCGACTCGACCTGGCGGGCCGTCAGGTCGGTCTCGGGGTCGCCTCCGGCCTCGGACTCGAGCTGTTTGAGGGTCACAAGCAGCCCCGCGGCGGTCGGGCGGCGGCCGGCAGTGCTCGCCTGCAGCAGTCCTGCGATGTGGTCGAGGTCGGTGAAGTCGCGATCCCCGTCACTTGTTGCCAGCACCCGGGCCGCGACGCCGCTGTCGGACCAGACCTTCGCGCAGAACCCGACTGTGCCCTGGGCATCGAGAGTCTCGGCCCATCTGAAGAGCTGGTCCTGTACCTGGCTGAGCTTCGCTTCGTCGGCCGCGTCGAGCTCGGCGACCGTCCAGCCGAAGAACCACGAGAGCGCGGCCGCGCGGGCCCGGGTGGGGTCGGCCGGCCGGGTGAGCGCCGTGAGAAGCCAGCGCCACTGCGTGGCCGCTGCCGACCGCAGGACGCTGTCGCTCCTGGTCACCACGGCGGGGATTGCCAAGCGGTGAAGCGCGGCCTGGACCCGCTCGGCTTCGGCGTTCGTCCCGATGAGCACGGCGACGTTGCTGGGTCGCACACGACGCTTCGGGGCGATTTCGCCTGGAGAGGGGATCCAAGNNAGGCGTACCCGCAGTGCGGGCACTGCCGCGCCGTCGTCTGTCGTGAGACGCAGGCCCTGGTGCTCGGGTGCCGGCTTGACTTGCACGAACTCGATCCGGGGGTCTCCGAAGGTCGCGCCCTCGAAGAGATGTCCGAGGGCATCGAGCAGCGCCCCGTCGGAACGCCGGTTCACTCCGAGCGTGGCGCGGGTCGTGCCGGGCCGGTGCGCGGCCTCGAGGTAGGTGTGCACGTTTGCGCCACGGAACGCGTAGATCGCCTGCTTCGGGTCGGCGACAAGGACGAGGGGCGAGCGGTGAACGGGACCGCCGAACAGCCTCGAGAAGATCTCCCACTGCACCGGGTCGGTGTCCTGGAACTCGTCGATGAGCGCGATCCGGAATCTGCGGCGCAAGCTGGTGACGGCGGTCGAGCCCTCGCTCAGCGCGTCGCGGAGCCGGGTCAACAAGTCATCGAACGAGAGCGTGCCTGCAGCGCGTCGGCGGCGATGCACCTCGTCGACGGCGCTGTCGACAAGACGCCGCAGGCGAGCAGCGACAGGTGTGGACCCGGCATCGTCGGTGCCTGGGATGACATGGATGCCGGGGTTCCCGAGCACCTTGATGCAGAGTTTCGCGAGGTTCTCCAGTTCCGGGAGCTGGTCCGCGATCGTTGGGTCACCAACCGACTCCGTCGCGAGCACGTCGGCACACACTGCTTCGACGAGATCGTTGGTGTCGTCGAGAAGCGACGCGTCGGGGTCGCCGGGAGCTGCCGAGCCCAAAGTGGCGAGCACCTGCGTGGCGAAGCCGTGGATGGTCGTGATCGTGGCCGCGTCAAAGTCGGCGACAGCCTGTTCGAGGCGATCGAGTCGGCACTCGCGATCGCTGGCGGCCAGGAAAGCGAGGAGCTCGTCGGTGGCCGGGATGTCAGAGGACCGCCGCAGCGCGGCCGCGGCCTCGCTGAGCCGGCTCCGAACGCGGTCGCGCAGCTCGGCCGCGGCGGCACGGGTGAACGTGACGATGAGGAGCTCTTCGACGCGGACCGCCTCTTCCGCCACGTATCGCACGACGAGGCCGGCGAGTGTGTAGGTCTTGCCGGTTCCTGCACTCGCCTCGATGGCGACACAGCCGCTGGGCAGCGGGTCCAGGAGCGAGAAGACCGGTGGTGCGCTCATGCGGGCTCCGCGACGGTCGCCTCTATCGTGCCCCACAGGTAATCGGCGAACCGTGCCGCTCGTCCCACCGACGATCCGGGGGGGTCGTCGACGCGCGCAGGCAGAGCACAGAGGTCTTCAAAGCCGAGCTTTCCGAACGCCAGGCGGTTCGCGTCGTCCTGGCCGTCTGCATGATCGTTGAACGACTCCCAGTCGCTCGGCTTCGCGGTCCGCTCGTGCAGCTTGTAGGAGATAGAGGCGAAGAGCGGGATGGGCTCGCGCAGCCCGCGCCGGTAGCAGTCGACCGCGACCTCGAGTGCGTCGAGCGCTCGGCCGTGGCGATCGTCGCAGGTCTCGCCACGCCCCACGAGCTCGAGCGTCTTGAGCCTGCCCTGTTTCTCGGCGCAGCCCACGATGACGCTTCGCCAGTTGGTCGCGGGGTCGGCCGCCACGAGGGCCGCGAGGTCGAGCCACGCCGCCACGCGATGCTTGGGTGCGACCTTGCTGAACGTGACGAGGGCCGGCCCCGGACGCGGATGTGCGCAGCGACCCTCGACCATGCCGACGATGCGGGTGCCGTCGGTGAGCACGACTTCGACCGGCAGGCGATCGTCACGCCCCGGATCGACGCCGAGCTCGGTCGCGACGACGAGCAGCTGGTCGACCGTCTCCTCTATCTCGCTGAGCGAGATGTCACCCAGCCCTCCCGGGGGGAGCGTTCCGAGGACGCGCTCGTGGCGCTCCCACTCATCGTTGGCGTGGCCCGCAAGTCGGGCCTTTAGGAGCCGGTCCGCGACAGACCAGCGTTCGAGGGCTCCGAGCGTCGTCGCGAGATCGTCGGAATGGTCCCGGTCCTCGCCTGGGAGGTGGAGCTGGAGCCGCTGGCGCAAGAACGCCTTCACCGGGTGTCTGAAGAACGTCCGCAAGTCGGTGAGGTCGATCACGACGTCCTCGTTCGGGGCCGGAGGAAGCGTCCCGTCGAGGAACGGACGCTGCTCGCTGGATCGCTGCTGGTGTGCACGTGCGCCGGCGAACGCGCCGGCGTCAAAGCTCCAGGGACCCGGTCGGTTCAGCTGGTCGGACCTGAAACAGCGGTCGTCGAAAGGCTGGAGGGGGTGAACGGTCTCGATTCGGCTCCGGTAGGTGCTCTGACTTGGAGGGGCAAGCGTGGCGACGATGACGTCGCGCAGCTCCGCGAGCACGGTCGCGCTCGGCACTTCCTGATTGGTGCGCACGTTGCGGCCCGTCCGGGTGATCACGAGGTGGTCACCCGCCGCGAGAACTGCTTCGAGGAGCGCCTGGCGGACCTCCGAGCGCGGGTCGCGGTCGCCGACGAGCGGGGCGGTAGCAGCCAGATCGTCACCGTCAATGCCGGTGCCGCCGCTCGTGCCGGCGTCGTCGAGCCCGAGAATGCAGATCACGCGGAAGGGCAACCACCGCAGCGGCGTCAGCGAGCTCACGGTGACGCCACCCCGGAAGAAGTCGGGACGGCGCGACACACCCTGGACCCGGTCGGCAAGGAGCCGGCGGACATCTGCGAGCGAGACCTCGACCCTCGCCGCCTCGCCGCCGACGACGGCATGTTCGCCGATCTCGGCAACGATCCGGCGGAGCTGGTCGAGCTGCCATTGCTGGGAGGTGCCCACGTCGAAGAACTGTTCGATCACATCCAACAGCGCGTCGCACCACTTAGCGGCAGTGCGGTCTCGCCTCATGTCGTCTGCGACCGACGCGAGACGTGCGACAGCGTCGGCCAGGCGACCGGCGACGGCGATGTCGTCACCCTCGACGCCGAACGGCGCGATGTCGCCCGGTGCGAGGCCGATGTCGTCGTCACTCACCGCCACTCCCATGAGCACCCGGTCAATCGCGACCCTCCACGAGTTGGCGGCGAATTCCGGCGGGAGGCCCCAAGCCTCCCGGTGCGGGCCGTCGAGGCCCCAGCGCACGTTGGTCCCCACGATCCAATCCGCGATCGTCCCAAGGGCACGGTCGTCGAAGTCGAAGCGCTTGCGGACCGTCGGCAGCGAAACGAACTCCAGCACCTCCGACGCGGTGAACCGGCCCGATACCAGCGCGAGCAACGAGTCGAGCGCCGCGAGGACCGGGTACGACTCGCGCAACGAACGGTCGGTGATGCGGTAGAAGAGCCGGGGCGTTGCGCCGCTCGGCACGTCGGCCGACTCCTCGGCCGAGATTCCGAAGCCGGCCTCCACCAGCGGCACGAACTGGTCGATCGCAGGGGAGAGCACGACGATGTCCTCCTCGCGCAGCGTCGGGTCGTCGACCAGCAAGTGGAGGATCGCGTCGCGCAGCACCTGGACCTGGCGGGCGCGCCCGTGGCACGAGTGCACTTGGATCGAGCGGTCGTCGGGGCCCAGCTCGAAGTCGCCGGCGGGGGCGCTATCGGCGCGCACGTCGTGTTGCACGCGCTCGAGCAGAGAGCCGGGTGCACAGTCCGCCGACTCCTCGCCCTCATCGACAGACTGCGGCGCGGACAAGCCGCGCGACTCGGCCCCCGCCAACAGCACGGTCCGCTCCCGATACGGGCGTCCCCACGATCGCAGCAGCGGATGCCGCGCCGCAGTGTCCGACCGGTCGTCGGCACGCAGGGACGCAAGGGGGCCGGCCAGCGCCGCCTCGCGAACACGTGAGGTAGCGACGGGTGACGGGTCGAGCAGCAAGAGGTGCACGTCTCGTTGGGCGCTGACGGCCTCGATCAGCTCGATGAAGGATGCGCCGCTCGGAAGCGTCGTGACGCCGAAGATGGCAAGCCGAGGCGGCAGGTCCAGAGCGAGCTTCCCGGTGCGCAGGTCGTCGAGCAGACCGGGCAGTCGCTCGGGTGGGCTGGGCACTCCGACGCGGGCACGCACCAGGCGCCACAGGTGGGGCTGCCAGCTGTCGTGCTCGGCAAGTGGGCGACCGGTGCCGTCGACGTCGTGGCCCGCGCTCCAGTGCAGCACGAGCTCGGGCCGGCGCACGGCATAGCGGTCGAAGAGGTCGGCGAGACGTCGGGCCCGCCCGAACCAGGTCGCACCGGCGGGCAGGACCGTGAGCGGACCGAGGCGGTCGTCGTCGCCTTTGGCGCGCAGCACCTCGAGCACCGCCCAGACGAGACAGTCGACCTGCCACGGATCGGCAGCCCCGTCGCTGCTACCAGCCTCGAGCACCGCCTGGCTCAGCGCGCCGGGGAACGTGAACCCGATGTTCGCGGCGACACCGTCGCCAGAGCCTGGCCCGGACGCGCCGAGCGATCTGGCCAGCTCGAGGGCGAGCCACCTGCGCATGCCCACCGTTGGCACAGCTACCCATTCCGGGGACATCGGGTCCGCCGGCGGCTCCGCCAGCACCTCGGCCAGCACCGCTGCAAGAGGCTCCACCCGGCTGGCGCTGGCGAGGTGAAGCACGAGCGAACACTACCGGGGGGCTGTGACGGTCACCTCGGGCCCGGCCTGCTCGACTGGCCCATCTCACTCCACTACCGTCCAACCCATGTCGATCCTGCTCGAGCTGGACCTCACCGGAGCACTAGTAGAGGACATCGGTTCCCATCCTGTCGAACGGGTGATGAACCGTCGCCGCCTCGCACTGCGCACACTCGTCAACCGGCTCGCCTCCGCCGCCGAAGACCCGAACGTCGTTGGATTGCTGGCCAAGCTGGGTGCCACCTCGATAACGCTGGCGCAGGCCCAGGAGCTGTCGGACGCGGTGGGGCGTTTCCGAGCAAGGGGCAAAGAAGCCATCGCTTGGGCAGAGACCTTCGGCGAGCTCGGGCGCGCAACGACGGCCTATGTGGTCGCCACCGGATTCGGCGAGTTGTGGTTGCAGCCGTCCGGCAGTGTCGGCCTCATGGGCGCTGCTGCAGCTGGCACCTTCGTGCGCGGCGCCCTCGACCGCGCACAGGTCGAGCCGCTGTTCGCACAGCGCTACGAATACAAGAACGCGGCGGACACCTTCTTGAGAAAAGAGTTCACCGAGGCGCACCGCGAGGCGACCGAGCGCTTGGCCGAGTCAGCCTACGAGCAGGTCGTGTCTGCTGTGTCAGTTGGCCGGCGTCTGCCCGCCGACCGCGTCCGTGAGCTCATCGATCGTGCGCCTATCCCTGCCGCCGAAGCTCAGGAGGCCGGGCTCGTCGATCACCTCGGGTACCGCGACGCCGTGCGCGAGGCGGTTGATCGCCGCTGGCCCGAGAAGCCGACCCTGCTCTACGTCTCGCGCTATCAGCGGCGTTGGGACAGCGTCCGTCGAGCACGCCAGGCGCGACGTCCGGCGGTCGGGCTCATCGAGGCGATCGGTCAGATCCGTACCGGCCGGTCCAAGCCAGGCCCGGTCGGGCGGGCAGCGGGATCCGACACCGTCGCCGCGGCGTTCCGCGCCGCCGTGAAGGACGAGCGCACCAAGGCGATCGTGTTCCGGGTCAACAGCCCTGGCGGCTCCTACGTCGCCTCGGACACCATCTGGCGCGAGGTCTGCAGGGCTCGCGAAGCCGCCAAGCCGGTAGTGGTCTCGATGGGCGATGTGGCCGGTTCGGGCGGGTATTTCGTCGCGATGGCGGCCGACGTCATCGTGGCGGAACCGGCGACTCTCACCGGATCGATCGGCGTGCTCGGCGGCAAGCTTCAAACCAAAGGGTTGTTCGAACGCTTAGGCGTGAACGTCGAAAGTCTCGGCCTCGGGCAGCACGCGCTCATGTTCTCGTCGCAGACCGGCTTCAGCGAGGACGAGTGGGCCAAGCTCGACGAGTGGCTCGACTTCGTCTACGACGATTTCACCGCCAAGGTCGCCCGTGGACGCGCCATGACCCGCGAGGCGGTCTACGAGGTGGCCCGCGGCCGGGTCTGGACGGGAGCCGATGCCGCCGAACGCGGGCTCGTCGACGAGCTCGGCGGGCTGCGTCGTGCCGTGGAGATCGCCAGGCAGAGGGCCGACCTGCCACCCGACGCCCGACTACGGCCGGTCCTTGCGGCATCTCCGGTGCAGAGTCTGCGCCAACCTCGCAACAGCGATGACCCGGCGGCCTTCGTACGGGTCAGGGGATTGGGTGCAGAGCTCTGGGAGTGGGGAGGACACGCCCAGCTGGCTGCGGCGCTGGGGCTTCCGACCGCCGGGCCGCTGACCATGCCGATGGGGCCGCTCCGGTAGCCCGCGGAAGACCATTCACCGGGCGTGAGGCCGCGCGGACCCACGACCACTGATTGACCGACAGTCATCGGGTCGGGCATCCAGTGATCTCGGCTCACGTGCGTCGGCCCCGGCGACCGCGTGCTCAGTGCGTCGGCGTCACCTTGGTGAGACCGCTCGGGTGGTCCGGGTCGAGGCCGCGGGCGAGCGACAGGTGGCGCGCCAGCTGCTGGCCCCGCACGGTGGCGACGATCGTGTACATCACCTCGGCGAGCCCGCCCGGCATGGGGAGCGTGCTATCGGCATGGGGCGTGCACGTGGCGATCGGTGCCTCGAGGGTCTGCAAGCGCCGTCTCTTTCACCTTCAGCGCCGTCTCGAGCGCCGCCGCATACGCCAGGCCCCGCGCGGTGACGAGCAGCCGTTCGTATCCCACCCAGGCCTCCGCCAGCGCGGCCGGCGGCCCGTCGTCCGACAGCACCGCCGACACGGCGCCCGGGACCGCCGCGAGCTCGGTGGCTCCCGCCAGACCGTCGCCGAGCGCCCCGGCCAGAACCAGCACGAGAGCCATCTCGGCTGTGACGGTCTTGGTTGCGGGAACGGCGAGCTCGGCTCCGGCATCGGTCGACAGTGCAAGATCGCTGACGGCCGCGAGAGCACTCGTGTCGTCATTGGTGATGACGACCACGACGGCGCCGCTCGCCCGGAGCCGCTCGCAGGTGGCAACGACCTCGGGAGTGGCGCCGGACTGGCTCAGCCCGATGACGAGGTACCCGCGGTAGTCGACCGGCGAGGCATATCGCGTATGCAGGCTCGGGGCGGCGAGCCCGGCCGGCCGGTGAGCGGCGAGCTCGCTGGCGTAGCGACCGAGCATGGCCGCGTTGTCCGACGAGCCGCGTCCGACAAAGGCGATGCC
>PMZN01000179.1 GCA_003170375.1 Acidimicrobiaceae bacterium
CCGCTCCCTCGGCCTCGGTCGGTACCGCCCGCCCCGGCGATGAGGCGAGCGACGTCAGCCACGGAGCAGCAGTTGCCCGTTGGACGGTACTGCTTTCCCAAGGAGACCAGCCACATGGCTGAGGAGAGCCCCCGCTACCAACTAGGGCCGCGCAGCCGTCGCGGCCTCGTGGCGGGGTGGCGGGGTGGCCAGCTGGCGGCTGTGGGAGCCGGTCTCCTGGCCGGAGTGCTGCTGCTGCGCTATGTCGGAGGAGCCGCCGGGGCCTTGTTTGCCTTCGTCCTAGTCGCCATTTCCGTGGCGTTCGCCACTTGGCCGTTTGCAGGCAGGAGTGCCGAGCAGTGGACACCCGTCGTGGCGTCGCACCTCGCGCGTCAGGTGGGTGTCTCGCGCCGCGGGCGTAGCGCGCTTTCCACTCTCGAGCTTGACGAAGTCCCCATCGGCGCTACGGGCAGGAGGATCGGTGTCGTCGTCGACAGCGCGGCGGGCACATGGACTGCGGCAGTAAGGGTCGGGGGGTCCGGATTCGCACTCGGAGATGAAGCAGATCGAGCCCGCCGCATCGCGGCCTGGTCTGGCGTACTGGCCGGGTCGGCGCGCGAAGGCGGAGCCCTTCATCGATTGCAGTGGATGGCGCGTTGCCTGCCCGGTGGCTTCGACGACCGCGCGGCACCGATCCAAGCCACCGATCGCGGAGTCGCCACTGGCAGTTACCGGTCGTTGCTCGAGCAAGCCGCGCCATTGCTGTGGCGGCACGAGGTGATCGTTTCCTTGTCCGTCCGTGCCACCGCCGGACCTGCGCGCCGACGCGGTCATGACTCGGCCGACCGGATTGTCGACGAGCTCGAGGCACTCGAGCGGCGGTGTCTCGCGGCGGGCCTCGAGGTTGACGGGGTCCTGTCGCCGTCGGCGCTCGCTGCCACGGTCCGGAGCTCGTACGCGGTCGGTGGCGCGCCCAGAGGCGTCGCGGACGGCTGGCCTTGGCCGCTCGGGGTTGAGGAGAGCTGGTCGAGCGTCCGCACGGACGCGACTTGGCACGCGATCTACTGGATCGCCGAATGGCCTCGCACAGGCGTGGGGAGCGGTTTTCTACTGCCGCTGATGCTCGAGGGCGGCCTGAGACGGACGATCGCCGTGACGATGGCGCCTGTTGCACCGCTTCGGGCGGTTCGGCGAGCCGAGCACGATCGCACCTCAGGTGCGGCCGATGCCGAGCTGCGGCGTCGTCACGGATTCGCCGTCACCGCTCGCGCGCACCACGAGCACGAGGCAACCACGCGCAGGGAGATCGAGCTTGCCGAGGGGCACGCGGCCTTTCGCTTCACCGGCTACCTGGCGGTGACGGCGGACGACGAGGTGGCGCTCGCCGCCGCGTGCGGCCACCTCGAGCAGAGCGCGCTACAGGCACAGCTCGAGCTGCATCGCATGTACGGCGCGCAGGAGGAGGGCTACACGTGCACCCTGCCGACAGGTCGGGGGTGCGCATGAGGCTGCCAGCTCATGAGTCGACGACGGCCCAGCTCGGCGCCGCGTACCCGTTCGTCGCGTCGCCTCCACTCCCCACGAGCCGGGTGCTCATCGGTCAGGACCTCGCGGGCGGCCCCTTTGCCCATGACCCGTTCGAGCTGTACGCGGCGGGCGTGGTGACAAATCCGAATGTCACTGTGCTCGGCCAGATCGGACGGGGGAAGAGCGCGCTCGTGAAGACGTACCTGCTTCGGCAGGCGGCCTTCGGGCGACAGGTTGCCGTGCTCGATCCGAAGGGCGAGTATGGAGCGCTCGCCCGGGCGCTCGGCTCGAGCCCGCTCACCTTGGCACCCGGCGGCCCTGTCCGCGTGAACCCGTTGGAAGGTCCCTTGGCGCCACCCGGCATGGCCGTCGCGAGGCACCGCCTCGTGCTGCTCGGGACGCTCGCCGCGGCATGCTTGCGGCGTCCGCTCTCTCCTCGCGAGCATGCTGCCCTCGAGCTCGCGCTTTCTGCGGCGACCCGGGCGCACCTGGAGCGCAGCAGCGGTCCTCCGACCCTGCCTGACGTCGTTCGGTCGCTTCTCCGGCCTCTGGCCGAATCGGCAAGGGTGGTGGGGACGACGAAGGTCGGGCTCGAGCTGGACGGAAGGGATGTGGGTCTCGAGCTGCGACGACTAGTCGAGGGAGATCTCGCCGGGATGTTCGATGGCCCGACGACACCAGGTATCGACCCCGGGTCCGGCGTGCTCGTCGTCGATCTCTCCGCCGTCTACCACTCCGAAGCGATCGGCGCGCTTATGGTGTGCGCCTCGGCCTGGCTACAAGCCATGACGGCACGCAACGAGGCTCACACGATCCTGGTGGTCGACGAGGCTTGGGCGATCCTGACCGAGCTGGCCGTGGCCCGCTATCTCCGGTCATCTTGGAAACTGGCACGCTCGAACGGGCTCGCGAACGTGGCCGTCTGCCACAGGGCGTCGGACCTCAAGGCGAGCGGCCCGGCCGGCAGTGAGCAGAGTCGTCTCGCCGAAGGCCTGCTCGCCGACTCCGAGACGGTGGTGTGCTACGCGCAACCGGCCTCCGAATTGGCGGCGCTGGCAGACCTTCTCGGGTGCTCTCGCGAAGAGCTGGAGGTCCTTCCGCGGTTGCGCAGGGGCGTGGCGCTGTGGATGGTCGGTAGGCGACGTTACCTTGTCGAGCATCTCCTCGGTCCCGACGAGCGCGCCGTCGTGGACACCGACGCGAGGTTGGTCGAGCGAGGCGAGCCGTGATGCCCCTGCGGCCCACCGCGGGCGACCGAGCGCGCAGTTGAGCCGGTCGTTTCCTGCCCGCCGTGACGGTGGCGGTCCCCGGCGCCCGGCCGTGAGAGCGCGCTCGTCGGCCGAGGTTCACGATCGGGATCGAATGGCGCTTGCCGCGACGGCTGGCTGCCTGGGCTTGTCATGGCTCATCTGGCTCGCGGGAGGTCTCCTGACGCTCCTGACCACCGGGAGATGGCAAGAGGTTCCCGTGGTCCAGGCACCCGTCCTCTTGGTGCGGTTGATCGCTCATCCGAACGTGCCCCTCGAGGCCTGGCCGCCCCTCATCCGAAGGAGTCTTCCCGGATCTGGGGCTACCGACGCCTCGCTTGTCGTCCTCGCAGTTCTCGGTGGCGTGGCAATCTCGTGGTTGGCATGGCACCGATCCGACGCCCGGAGGAGCCGGGGCGTCCCGGGTCTCCGGCGGGGTCCGGGAGGCACATCGTCGAGATCCGCCGGAGCGCGCAGGTTCCGCCTCTCGGTGCGTTTGGACCGCGGGGTGGCGTCAGGGTCGGTGTCCAAGGCGCGGGGGTGGGCGCACCCTCGCGACCTGCGTCCGTTGCGCGTGTCCAAGGCGCCCGGCGATCGAATCGTGCTCGGGACCCACGCCGGCCGCCTCCTGGCGGCTGAGCCTCGCCATTCGGTGATGGTCGTAGGGCCGACGCAGTCCGGCAAGACGTCCGGGCTCGCGATCCCGGCCATCCTCGAATGGTCTGGCCCGTTGCTCGCCACCAGTGTCAAGGCCGACTTGTTGCACGCGACACTCGAGTGGCGGAGGTCGCTCGGCGAGGTCCAGTACTACGACCCGACTGGCTCGGTGGGGCCCGTGGCCGGAGGATCGCGGGCATCTGGATGGTCTCCTCTTGCAAGGGCTGTGACCTGGCCGGGCGCGAGGCGTATCGCTTCGGCTCTGTGCTCGGTTGCGAGAGCGGGGGACGGAGGGATGGAGGATGCCGGTTTCTGGTATGCGAACGCGGAGAAGCTCCTGGCCCCGCTGCTCTTTGCCGCCGCGACCACCGGCGCGTCTATGGCAGATGTGGTCCGGTGGCTGGACGAAGAGGAGACGAACGAGGTTCTCCTGGCGCTCGAGCTCGCCGGCGTGCCCGAGGCCCTGCGGGCGGCCCGCGCCAGCCTCGGACGCGAGGAGCGCCAGCGTGCCTCGATCTACGCGACGGCCGAGACGGTCGTTGCTGGATTCGCCGACCCCGCCGTGTCGGCATCGGCCGAGAGTTGGGAGATCGACCCTGCTGCACTTGTCGGGGGCTCGGCCGGCTCCCTCTTCTGCTGCGCGCCCGCAAGAGAGCAGGAGCGGCTGGCCCCTGTCTTCACGGCCATCGTGCGCGAGGTCCTGGACGCGGCATTCGAGCGGGCGGCGGCGACGGGTCGGCCGCTAGATCCGCCGCTCTTGGTGGTGCTCGACGAGGCGGCGAGCGTCGCTCCTCTCGCCGACTTGGACCGCGTCGTGGCGACGGCTGCCGGCCACGGGGTCCAGCTGGTCACGGTCTGGCAGGACCTCGCGCAGGTCGAGTCGCGTTACGGTGGCCGCTGGGCGACGGTTGTGAACAATCACCGCGCCAAGCTCGTGTGCTCGGGGATCGCGGATCCCGTCACCTTGCAGCACGTGAGCGGGCTGCTCGGCGAGGAAGAGAGAGCCGAGCATTCCTGGACCGTTGGCGACGATGGCCGGCACAGCCGTACCGAGGCCGTCACGGTGCGGGCGCTCGCGCCGCCGGGCTGGCTCCGTCAGCTGCCTCCCGGCGAAGCCGTCCTCGTCTACGGGAGCTTCCCACCCGCGCGGATCGCTTTGCGGCCGTTCTTCGACGACCGCGAGTTGGCGAGTCGAGCCGCGAGCGGCTCAGATCGGTGATGCGGTGCGACGTGTGGCCACGGGCGGCTCGCCCTCAGGAGCCGGTGATCCCCGTCACGGCTCGACCAGCCGTAGCCGGCTCGGGACGCGCCGCGCCAGGTTGACCGCGTGGTCGCCCAGGCGCTCGTAGAAGCGCCCTACCAAGGCCAGCTCGATCGCCACCACGACGGGTGTGTCCGCGGCGACGAGCTCCGCGATGAAGGTCACATGGAGGTCATCCATCTCGTCGTCCAGGGACACGAGCCGTTCGGTCACACTGCGCGCGTCGCCGCCGTAGCCATCCGCCGCTATTCGCCACATCGCGCAAGCGACTTCCCCCATGCGCTGGACATAGCCACGCAGCCGGGCGGGCATCTCAGCAGGAAGATTGCGCGTTGCGCGCCGGGCGACGTGCTCGGCCAGGTCACCGCTTCGTTCCAGCTCAGGGAGCATTCCGAGCACAGCCAACAGGTATTGAGCTTCCGATGGGTTCGAGGGGCGATCGAGTAGCCGCGACTGGACGGAGGCTTCGAGCTCTTGGTAAAGGGCATCGATGTCCGCGTCTGCGGCCACGAGCATGCGGGCAGCCTCGCGGTCTGCGTTGACTAGGGCATGTGTTGCCCCCGCGACGGCGTTCTCCACGAGAGCAAAGAGCTGGATCACGTGCCGGTCGATGAGCGCGAGGTCAATCGGCTCGTGAGCCTCGCGTCGAACCGCACCAAGGATCCGGTCAGACCCGTCCGGATTCACACCCGGAAGGCTGCTGGGTGACAACGCGGCGTCTTCGATCGGCAGAATGTGGCTCGAGTCGTTCTGTCCTTCAGCGTCGCGCGCCAGGTGATCGTCAGGAAGCGCGAATTGAGCCATGCGGGTCACGGTACCCCCTCGCGGGTGCCACTTGGAGACACGATTCTGTCGGGCCCCAGCATCTCGCGAAGCTTTCATGCTCACGCTGCTTTGCGGACACCTGGAATTCGTCGTCAGTTCACCCTGGTCGCGTATGTTCGGATCAGTGGAGAAGCGAGACGCGATGACAGTTCTCAGCGGCCGTCGTCAAGCTCTCGTGGACTCCGCTCGTACGGGCCCTGGTCCGGGGTCGTGCGCTCTCACCCCCCTCGCTCTCGCAGCCACCCTCGACGCGCATCACCCCCTTACTGTGCGTCTCAGCTCCAACGTGTGCGGTGCCGCCCGGATTGCCGGCCGGGCGGACGATGACGGCGAGGCACCAGAGGACGCACCTCGGTGGGACGCGGCATGACGGTGTCGGTGGCCGCACGGACGGACTCCGAGGGATCAGCCCTCCTCTTTTCTTGGAGCGTCCGTCGGCCGCCGCAAGCTCAGTAGGCGAGCAGCGCTCTGGCAGCGGCGACTATGTCTTGGGTTTGGGGGAGGATCGCCTGTTCCAGCGTGGGCTCGTAGGCGACGAAAGTGTCGGTCGCGCCCACTCTCGAGATCGGCGCATCGAGGTCTCCGAAACAAGCCTCTCCCGCCCAAGCCGCCACCTCCGCTCCGAAGCCGCTGGTGAGCACGTCCTCGTGTACCACGAGGAGGCGAGAGGTTCGGGCGACCGACGACGAGACCGCCTCCTTGTCCCACGGGATCAGGGAGCGAAGGTCGATGACCTCGACGTTCACGGCGTCATTGCCGAGCTGCTCTGCGGCCTCCAGCGACTTTTGCACCGTGGCACCCCAGGTCACGATGGTCAGGTCGTTGCCCCGACGGACCGTTGCGGCTTTGCCGATGGGGATCAGGTAATCGGCCGGCGTGAGAGCGTCCCTGGCGTACTTCTGGCGGAGCAGGTGCTTGTGCTCGAGGAACATCACGGGGTCTTCGCACCGAAACGCGGTTCGGAGCAGCCCGGCGGCATCGCTCGAGCGGGACGGCATGACGATGATGAGACCCGGGATGTGAGTAAAGATCGATTCGCCGCACTGCGAGTGCCAGATGGCGCCGCCGGTCAGGTAGCCGCCGATCGCGACCCGGATGACCAACGGGACACTGAACCGCCCTTCAGAGCGCCACCTCATCGTCGCCGCCTCAGACTGGATCTGTTGCATCGCGGGCCAGATGTAATCGAAGAACTGGATCTCGGCACATGGCCGAAGCCCACGTATTGCCTGGCCGACCCCGCGGCCGATGATGTTCGCTTCGGCGAGTGGCGCGTTGTAACAGCGTGCGGTCCCGAACTCGCGTTGGAGCCCGTGGGTGGTGCCGAAGACTCCGCCCTTTCCTTGCACGAGGGCGAGGATGTCTTCGCCGGCGTCGGCGACGTCCTGCCCGAACACCCGGATGCGCTCGTCTGAACGCATCTGCTCGAAGAGCACCAGTCGTATCGCCTCGCCCATGCAGACGAGCTTGGGGTCGTCCTCCCCTTCGCCTCCCGTCGGCGAGCACAGGCTTGACAACAGCTTCGGCTCCGGGATAGCAGGCAGAGCCAGCACGTGATCGGTCACCGTCGCCGGATCCGGTCTGCGTGCCAGGAGAACCTCCCGCCCGATCTCCGCGATCAGAGCGCGAACGCTTTCACGGATCTCGGCTGCCTCAGCGCCGGTGAGCACGCCTGCCTCGGTCAACTCGCGTTCGAGGCGGAGGATCGGGTCGCGAGTCGCTTCTTCCGCAAGATCGTCGGAAGATCGGTACTTCGATTGCGTGTCTTGCGACGAATGCGAGTATGGCCTGGTCACCGTCGCATGGATCAGGCAGGGACCCTCACCGGCCCGCACTGGGGCCGTCGCCGCGGCAGCGAGCGACCTGCACGCGAAGTAGTCCGTGCCGTCGACCTTGTGGACCGCCAGGCCGCGAAAGCCCTGGACGAGATCGGAGATGGGGGCCGGCGCCTGGTCGGATGCCCGTACCGAGATGGCCCATCCGTTGTCCTCGACGAGGTACACGATTGGGAGGTGCAGCTGGCAGGCTGTGTTGAGGCTCTCCCAGAACTCGCCTTCCGAGGTCGCTCCTTCACCGAGCGACACATAGGTCAGCTCGTCGCCGCGGGCGACGCAACCCTGAAGATTCCGCCGCAGCACGTAGCGGGAAGCCTCCGCGCACCCGACGGCAGGAAGGCACTGGCTGCCGGTGCAGCTCGACTGCGAGACAATGTTGAGTGCCTTGCTGCCCCAGTGAGCAGGCATCTGCCTACCCCCCGAGCTCGTGTCCTCGCTCGAGCCAACGGCTTGAAGCAGGATGTCGCGGGGCGTGACCCCGAGGCCCAGGACAAGTGCCTGGTCCCTGTAATACGGGAACAGCCAGTCGTAGCCGGGACGAAGGGATCGGGCCATGGCGAGGCCCAGCGCTTCGTGGCCGGCTCCGGCTATTTCGAAGTAGGCACGGCTCTGGCGTTGGAGGGTGATCGCCCGGTCGTCCAGGGCTCGCGAGGTACAGGCGAGCCGGAAGTCGTCGATGAGCTCGGCGCGGTCGATGCCCCGGTACTGCAACGGCAGCACTTCCGGCTGATCAGTGGCTGCCGTCGCTTGATCCTCGCGGGCTCGGTTCGGAAGCTCCACGGCCGGAACAGGAGAAGCGGGGGCAGTCGTGCGTGTCGACTTCGTCAACTTGGAGTCACCTCGCTGCTGTCGGTGCCACCACCATAAGATGAGCCGACGCTTCCGCGTCGTATTGGTGAGCCGGACAAGTCATCCGGCCGCCCGACGGGCGCTCGGCGCGGATCGGCTTTCAGACCGGTTTCGTCGAAGCGAGCCGACCGAGAAGCCTTCGGCTCTGCCCGTTCTTGCCGCCTGTACTCTTCGTAGTTCGTGAGCTTGCCGACGCGACCAGCGCAACCGTCGCACGGCGAGCAACGTGGCATACATGGGGCCACGTTGGCGGTGGTTTGTGTCTCGGCCCTGGTCGTCAACGTGGACAACACCATCCTCAACGTGGCGCTGCCCACCCTCGTACGACAGCTGCACGCCACCTCCAGCGAACTCCAGTGGATCGTCGACTCTTACGCGATGGTCTTCGCAGGGCTGTTGCTCGTCGGTGGCAGCCTGGCCGATCGGTTCGGCCGGAAGCGCTTCTTCCTCATCGGTCTGACCGTCTTTGCCGGAGCATCGACCGGTGCCGGCTTCTCGGGCTCGGTGGGCCTGTTGATCGCGTGGCGAGCCGTCATGGGGATGGGTGCAGCGCTGACGATCCCCGCGTCGTTGTCGATCATCAACGACGTCTTCCGCGACCCGACGGAGCGGGCTCGTGCCATCGGTGCCTGGGCCGGGACCATCGGCCTCGGCATCGCAATCGGACCGATCGCCGGGGGCTTGCTGCTCGCGAACTTCTGGTGGGGTTCGGTTTTCCTCGTCAACGTCCCTATCGTCGTTGTCGGGTTCGTGGCAGCCCTGGTGTTGGTGCCCGACTCGAAGAACCCGGCGGCCGAACAGCCCGATCCCGCAGGCGGGTTGTTGTCTGTTGCCGGCTTGGGCTTGCTGCTCTGGGCGATCATCGAGGCTCCCACCAAGGGCTGGGCTTCGGGACAGGTGATCGGCGTCGGGCTGGCCAGCCTTGCTGTTCTCGGTACTTTCGTCGTCTGGGAGGCCCGTAGCCGCCACCCGATGTTGAGGCTGGAGCTCCTCTCTGATCGCCGGTTCTCCATAGCTGCGGCAGGCGAGAGCTTCGGGACCTTCGGTCTGTTGGGGGCGCTGTTCGTGCAGACGCAGTTTCTGCAGTTCGACCTCGGCTACTCACCGCTGCAGGCGGGGCTGCGTATCCTGCCGATCGCGATCGTGCTCGTTGTGAGCGCGCCGCTTTCTCCAGTCGTGGCTCGCTTCGTCGGGATCAAGTGCACCGCCGCCGCCGGCCTGGCGGCGATCGCGGGCGGCCTGTGGCAGGTCTCGGCCGTGTCCAGCGCTGCCACGACCTATGGGGCTGTCGTGCCCGGCATGCTCCTTATCGGTCTCGGGGCTGGCCTCCTTTTGCCCACGGCGACGAACTCCGTGGTGGGCTCGGTCCCCCAAGGCGACTCCGGGATCGGATCAGCCTCCAATGCCGTGGCCCTCCAGGTCGGTGGCGCGCTCGGCGTCGCCGTTTTCGGAAGCGTGCTGTCAACCCGATACCAGGACCGCATGACAGCGGCGCTCGCCGGTCGGCATGTGCCGACCGCTGCCATGCAAACCATCCTCGGGTCTCTCGGGGGCGCCCTTGCCGCGGCAGACCGCGCCGGTGGCGCGACAGGGGCCCTGCTGGCGCGCGCTGCGCGCGCCGCGTTCATGAGCGGCAACAAGGTGTCGCTGGCCGTTGGCGCAGTCGTCGCCCTGGCCGGTGTCTTCCTCGTGCTCGCCGGCCTGCCGTCGCGGATCTCGCGATCGTCACCAGATCCCGGGCCGGTCGCCGGGCGTCGCGAAAGGCGGGCGCGCAGACCGAGCTCCGCGACCGGGTTCAAAGTGGCCAAGCCCTGAACTGACGCTCAGCCGCGGGTCTTCACGGACCGGGACGCGTTCGAAGGCCAGCTAGCAGCGTCCAGACACACCCGATCCGGTGACCGTTGATCTGTGGAGCCGACCAGCTACGTAGAGGATCGGAGGCCCCGCCTGCACGGAGCCACCTTGATGCGTCTAACCTGGTTCTAATTCTCGGAAAGGAAGGCAGGTGATCACCGGGATGCTTGCCGACATGTTTGGTCCCGACGGCTTGATCGTGATTGCAGTTGTCGTCGTCGTGCTTCTCTTTGGAGGGGCACGGCTTCCCAAGCTCGCTCGCGGGCTCGGCAGCGCGTCCCACGAGTTCAAGAAGGGCATGGAGGAGGGTGACCCGGACAAGGACAAGGGTGACCCGTCCACCTCCAAGGGCGACGACAAGACGTCCGGCCCGGTTCAATCCAACTGAGCCAGTCCTCGACCCACCCTTAGGCGATGGCGTCGGCTGGGTCGTCGCGTCGGCAGGTTCCTTTTGGTGGGCACCAGCTTGCCGAGTATGCCCTTGCCGCTGCGCTCGTCGTCGTCGGTGTTCACCTGGGTGGTCGCCCGGCAGTCGTCCTGGCAGTAGCCGGTGCGGTTATCGGTGCGTTCGCTTTCGTGAGCAAGGGGCCGCTAGCGGCCCTGAGGATCATTCCGAGACGGCTGCACGTTTACCTCGACCTGGTGCTCGCTGCCGGGTTCGCCGCTTCGCCGCTCTTGTACCTGCACGACCTCCAGCTAATCCCGATCGTCCTCAGCGAGGCCGTAGCCGTTCTGCTCGTTCGCATGTCGTTCACGACCGAGATCGTCCCGCGCCCGCGCCCCAGCCGACGGGCAGCGTCAGCGGGTGTTGCGAACGCTTCGATCGGCCCCTCCGGAAGTTCCGACGCGGTTTCGGCGGTCGCCGCGACGGCAGGCCGTGTCGTAGGAACGGCATTCGCCAAGGCCCGCGGCTCCGATGCGCCGCGGGTCGCGGCGCGCGGCCTGGGTCGGGCCACGGGCCAGGCCCGCCGCCTAGCACGTGCCGCCCGCACGACGAAGGCGGCGCCGGACGCGTCTCAGCCTGTTCGCGTTCCTCCCGGGTCGTCCGCGCCGTCTGGTTGACAGCTGAGGCAGGCTTCGGACAGCTTCCCGTCCCGGAGGCCGGATCGGCTGCCAAGTCGTCGACGGGAGGGCACGCCAGTCCGGGACTGGGTCGCACCGCCGCCGGGCTCGGACGCCATGGCAGCCTGGCCACGACGCGAGCTTGACTGGAGCGCGAATTATTTGGTTAGAGTCTTCGGCCAGTGGGGATTCCGGGGGTCGGCAAACTAAGACGAAACGCGCGGTTTTTGCTGCTCAGCACGGTCGCGCTCGGCCTAGGTGGCTGCACCCTGCCTACCTTTGGAGCCTTCCGGGGCGCCACGAGCCAGGGCCAGGCGGAGTTCAAGCTGTGGTCGTGGATGACGATCGCAGGTCTCGTCGTCGCCGTGATCGTCTGGGGTCTGATCCTGTGGGCCGTGATCGCTTACCGCCGCCGTGACCCGGACAAGATGCCTAGGCAGTTCCATAGCAATACGTTTGTCGAGATCGTCTACACCGCCGTGCCGCTCATCATCATCGGCGTCATCTTCTTCTACACGGTGAAGACCGAGAACAAGGTCGACGCCCTCGCTCCTCATCCGGCCGTCACTATCAAGGTCACGGGATTCCAATGGGGCTGGAGCTTCAGTTACCTCAACTCGGCGGGCAAGCAGATCGCGTTGGTGGAGACCGCGCAGACAAAGCCTCCTGTGCTCGCAGGCAACCCGACCTCCCCGGAGTACCCTCAGTTCGTCCTGCCCCTCGGCGAGACCACGCAGGTCGTGCTCGAGTCAGCTGACGTGGTTCACGGCTTCTACGTTCCGGCGTTCAACTTCAGCCGCTATGCCCTGCCCGGCGTCACGAACAACTTCGACTTCACTCCGGTCCGTACCGGCGTCTTCGCCGGCCATTGCGCGCAGTACTGCGGTCTTTATCACGCCGAGATGCTTTTCAGCGTACGCGTCGTCAAGCCGGGCGCATTCCAGGCCTGGTTGAGCGCCCAGTCCGCTTCGGGGGCGGCGGCATGACCCTTCTTGCGGACCGGCCAGCGGTCTTCG
>PMZN01000060.1 GCA_003170375.1 Acidimicrobiaceae bacterium
ACGGGGGCTGTCCGAAGGACCGGTTTGCCACCACGCCCGACGGCGAGGCAGGCCTCAACTACCTCTGTGCCGGTTATCTGCGCCTCTATAGCCACGTGCTGCCCTATCTCAAGCGCATGGCGGCCCTCGCCCGCCAGGGGCGGCCGCTCTTCGAGATCAGCGCGGAGCTCGAGGCGGCCGAGCACGAGGACCGGTTGCGATGGCGGACGACCGGGCGCAACGACTCTTGCCCGTGCGGGAGCGGCCGGAAGTACAAGCAATGCTGCCTGTTGACCCGACGGCGGTGACCGTTCGCGGCCCCGCTCTCTCAGGCCAGTTCAGGCTCCATGACGATGGCTCCGCAGGGGCACTCGGACACGCAGATCCCGCACCCCTTGCAGTAGTCGTACTCGAAGCGGTACCGGTTGCCGAAGCCGAGTTTCACAACGGAGTTGTCCGGACAGACCCCGAAGCAGTTGTCACATTCGAAGCAGTTCCCGCACGACATGCACCGGCGTGCTTCGAACAGTGCATTTGTCTCGTCGAGGCCTTGCACGATCTCGTCGAATGTCGAGGTGCGACGCGCGACCTCGAGGCGAGGACGTTCGGTTCTCGGCGCGTCGGCGTAGTACCAGGTGTTCAGCAGCTCGAAACTAGCCAGCTCATGGCGAACCGGCGTCTCGAGGGTCTCGCCGCGTAGCCACGCGTCGATGGCCCGGGCCGCCTTCTTCCCGTTTCCGACGGCGGTCGTGACGGTCCGGTCGACGGGCAGGACGTCGCCGCCGGCGAAGACCCCGGGCCGTCCGGTCATGAGGTCGGGCCCCACCTGAACCGAGCCGTCGGCCACGACGACCTCGGGCATGCTGGCGAGCAGCGTGAGATCGGACTCCTGGCCGAGCGCGAGGACCACACAGTCCGCGTCGAGCTCCTCGAATTCGCCTGTCGGCTGGGGGAACCCGGTCTCGTCGAGGGCCATCTTCTCGATGACGATGTGCCCTTTGTCGAAGTCGACGTCGGTGATCGTCGAGAGCCACTTCATGAGCACGCCTTCTTCGACGGCCTCCTCGACTTCGATGTCGTGGGCGGGCATCTTCTCGCGCGTGCGGCGGTAGACGACCACGGCGTCGGTGGCGCCGAGCCGCTTAGCGGTACGTGCAGCGTCCATGGCCGTGTCGCCCCCGCCGTAGATGGCGACACGGCGTCCGAGGCTCGGAGGGTCGACGCCCTCCATGGAGTGCAGCAGGGACACTGCGTCGATCACGTGAGCCGAGTCACCAGCTGGCAGGTAAGCGCGCTTGCCCAGCTGGGCACCCACTGCCATGAACACGGCGTCGAAGCCACCGGCGCGCATCTCTTCGGGCACATCTGTGACCCTGTGTCCCAGCTCCACCTCGACGCCAAGAGCACAGATCCGCTCTATCTCGGCGTCGAGGACCTCGCGAGGCAGCCTGTACTTCGGGATGCCGAAGCGCATCATGCCTCCGAGAGCCCATCCCGCCTCGTAGATGGTCACGGCGTGGCCGAAGCGGCGCAGGTGGTAAGCGGCGGACAACCCGGCCGGGCCCGACCCGATGACGAGAACACGCTTGTTCGACGGCGGCGCGACGAACCCGAAGGACCAGCCGTGCTCGATCGCCTGATCGCCTAAGAAGCGCTCCACGGCGTTGATCCCGACCGCCTCGTCGAGCTTTGCCCTGTTGCATGCGGTCTCGCACGGGTGGTAGCAGACGCGGCCCATGATCGCCGGCATCGGGTTGTCCTCCACGAGGCGGCGCCATGCCTGCTCGTAGTCACCCTCCTCGACGTAGTAGAGCCAGCCCTGGATGTTCTCCCCCGCAGGGCAGCCGTCGTTGCACGGCGGGAGCCGGTCGAGGTACACGGGGCGGTCGACGCGCCACGAGCCGGTCTTGTTGGCAAGGCTCGTGCCTACGTCCAAGGTGATTGCAAAGGGCTTGTCCATCACGCCACCTCGTCTGTGAGAAGGCCGAAGCGATCGATGTTGCGGTCGGCCATCTGCTGGAGCTGACCCACGATGTCGGGTCTCTTCACCGCACCTTGGCTGTCGAAGAGGTGGCGGAACCGGCGCTGCAGGCGGAGGTAGTCCTCCACCGGAACGCGGTGGCGTATTGGCGACGCCGCAGTGACGGTGCCGTACTCGGCCTCGTAGACCGGGAACAGGCCCGTTTCCTTGGCCAGGCGCGCGACACGGATGGTGTCTTTCGAGGCACTCCCCCAGCCGAGCGGGCACGGGACGAGCACGTGCAGGTAGCGCGCTCCGTGAAAGTCCATGGCCCTTTCCACCTTGGCTTCGAGGTCGTGCAGGTCCGACACCGTGGCGGTTGCCACATAGCCGATCCCATGCGCCATGGCCAGGGTGGGCATGTCCTTGCCCTGGCCGAAGGGATTGCCCGGTTCCGGGCCGATGGCCTCGGTGGTGGCGGTTCGAGCTGCCGAGGGGGTCGCGCCCGATCGCTGGACACCGGTGTTCATGTANNGCCTGGTTGTCGTAGCAGACGAACAGGACGTCGTCGTTGCGCTCGAACATCCCCGAGAGGCAGCCGAAGCCGATGTCGACGGTCCCGCCGTCTCCTGCCTGGGCGAGAACCCTGACATCGCCGCGTCCTTGAGCTTTCAGGCCTGCCGCGACCCCGGTGGCTACAGCTGCGGCATTGCCGAACAGCGAGTGCACCCACGGGAGCTGCCATGAGGACTCGGGATAAGGGGTCGTGAAGACCTCGAGACATCCGGTGGCGTTGACGGCCACGAGCTTGCCGTCGGTCGCCCGCATCGCAGCGTCGAGGACATAACGGGCGCCGAGCGCCTCGCCGCATCCCTGGCAGGCGCG
>PMZN01000128.1 GCA_003170375.1 Acidimicrobiaceae bacterium
CACAAGAACCACAAAAGCTTCCTCGACCGCAAGAACCCCTGCCGCCGCGGTACCGACCATCTCGCGCCGAAGTGATCTCGGCGGTGCTTGGCTGGAGCTGAGGCTCTGCGAATCCGGTAACAACTACGCCGAGGACACAGGAAACGGCTATTACGGGGCCTACCAGTTCGCGTTGGGGACCTGGTGGGGGCTCGGCTACACGGGCGTGCCCAGCAACGCGTCACCTGCCGTGCAGGATCAAGCGGCCGAGAAGCTCCAAGCCGAGGCGGGTTGGGGGCAATGGCCGGCCTGCAGCGCGGATCTCGGGCTCTAGAGCTATTCGAGCGCGCTTCGCCGTCGAGGGGCCGACACGTCAGTATCGGCAGATCTCTGCAATAAGTCTTGGAGTTCTGGCACCGCCGCGTCCTGTCCGCGCGCCGACACATGCCGGGGTGAGCCCCACCGGCGCCAAACTGAGCGGCCCTAAGCTCGGCTAGGGAGGTCGCAGGTATGCGGTTCAGCATCTGGCTGGGAACACAACAGACTTGGGACGAGCTTCTAGCCTCGGCGGAGCACGCCGAACGAACCGGATGGGACGGGATCTGGGTCGCCGACCACTTCATGCCCAACGGCGAGCGAAGTGCCATGCCGCGCCTCGAGGCCTGGACGACCGTCGCGGCGTTAGCGGCTCGCGTCGATCGGGTGCGCGTCGGCGTGCTGGTAACGGGCAACACCTACAGGCATCCCGCTGTGCTCGCGAAGATGGCCGCCACCGTCGACCACATCTCCGAAGGGCGCCTCGTGCTGGGCCTCGGGGCGGGATGGCAGGTGAACGAGCACGAGGCCTATGGCATCGGGCTTCCCGCAGTCGGCGAGCGCCTGGCTCGCCTGGACGAGGCCTGCCAGGTCATCCGCCTCCTGCACAGCCAAGAGCGCAGCAACTTCGAGGGACGCTTCTACCGGCTCGTCGATGCCCCTTGTGAGCCAAAGCCGGTCCAGCGACCGCTCCCGCTGCTCATCGGCGGCAGCGGCGAGAAGACGACGATGCGAATCGCCGCCCGCTACGCCGACGAGTGGAATTGCTGGGGCCTCCCGGACCTGATGGCGCACAAGGCCGAAGTTCTCGAGCAACACTGNNGCCCAGCAGCTGAACAGCTGGCGGTCCGACAACTCAGTCATGCCCCGCATCATCGGCACTTCGTCGGAGGTCGCGGACGTCATGGGCCGCTACGCCGAGATCGGCACGGACGAGTTCGTCGTCTCGGACCATTCGCTCGGAGGAGACGCCAGCCAGAAGCGGGACAACATGGACCGGTTCGTCGATGAGGTGGTCATCCACCTGCAGAACAGATTCGGCTCCTAAGTGTCGACAAGGTCGTGAGAGGTGGGCCATCTCGTCGCCGCGCCCGACAAGTTCCGGGGCACCGCCGACGCGTCGCAGGCGGCTGCGGCTGCTGCACGCGGTGCGCGTCGCTCCGGCTGGACAGCCTCGAAGATACCCCTTGCGGATGGGGGCGACGGGCTGCTCTCGGCCTTCGACGGCGAGCTCAGGCGCGACGAGGTGACCGGGCCACTTGGCACGCCAGTGCCAGCAGAATGGAAGCTCGTCGCGGGGGCCTCCCATCACGACGGCCCGACTGCGGTGATCGAGATGGCGAACGCTTCTGGGCTTTTGATCGCGGGTGGGGAGCTTCGAAACGACCCGATGAAGGCTTCCACGGTGGGGACCGGCCAGCTCATCCTGCGCGCAGTTTCGCTTGGCGCGGCGCGGATCATCGTCGGCTGTGGGGGCTCGGCAACGACAGACGGAGGTGCGGGCGCGCTCAGAGCCATCGGCTCACGTGAAGCGCTCCGAGGCGTCGAGCTCGTCGCCGCCTGCGACGTGACGACCGGGTTCCTCGACGCAGCAAGGGTCTTTGCCCCACAAAAAGGCGCTACGCCCGAACAGGTCGAGGCGCTGACCGCTCGACTGGCCGGTCTCGCGGGCAGCTATCAGGCCGAATTCGGCGTGGACGTCACCACGCTCCCCGGAGCCGGCGCCGCGGGCGGTCTCGCCGGAGGGCTCGCCGCGCTCGGAGCCGAGATCGTCTCGGGGTTCGAGCTCGTCGCGAGCTTCGTCGGCTTGGACGAGCACCTGGCCGTCGCGGACCTTGTCATGACCGGAGAGGGCTACCTTGATCGCCAGTCGTTCTCCGGCAAAGTCGTCGGCGGCGTGGTCGCTCACGTGGCCGGGAGGGTGCCGATCCTTTGCATCGTCGGAGACGCCGCCGCAGAGACCGGCAAGGCTGGAGAGACCGGCACGGCTGGATTCGAGATTGTCAGCCTTGTCGCGCGGTTCGGACCGGAAAGAGCCCGATCGGAGGTTCTCGGCCTCCTCGAGGACGTCGTTGCTCAGCACATCTCGGCCCTGTGANNGTCTTGGCTACACACCCCGGGTTGGCGAGCTCGACGCCAGGCACGACCGCGCCGATCGCAGTGAAGGCCATGGCGATGCGATGGTCACGATGGGTGTCGACCCGGCCGCCATGCAACGGCGCGCCTCCGTGTACGACCAGCCCGTCAGGTGCCTCCTCGACACGAGCTCCCAGGCGCCCGAGCTCGGTCGCGACCGCCGTGATCCGATCGCTCTCGTGGCCACGCGCGATCTCGACACCACGGATCACGGTGTCTCCCCGTGCCAGCGCCGCGAGCGCAGCAACGGTCGGGACTTGATCGGGCATCGCCGCGAGGTCGACGTCGATACCGGTGAGCTCGCCTCGCCGCCCGATCGTCGTGCCGCTGCGACCTCGGGAGAACCTGGCTCCCATGGCGGCGAGGATCTCCACCAAGCCGCCGTCGGGCTGTGCGGTCTCGAAGGCATTGGCAACGGTGATCTCCCCTCCCGTCGCGACGGCGAGGGCGTAAAGGTGTGCCGCGGCGCTCGCGTCATGCTCGACGGACTCCGCCCTTGAGAAATAAGGAGCTTGCGCGCTCACCCTGAAGCGACCTGGCGCTTCCTCGGCGACAGATGCCCCCCAACGAGCCATCGCTCGGAGCGTGAGGCGCACGTATCCGAGCTCGCGGAGACCCCCCACCTCGACGATGAGGTCGCCGTCGGCATAAGGGCCCACGAGGAGAAGTGCCGTGGCGAACTGTGAGCTGGCCGAGGCATCGACATGAAGCAGGCCACCGGCAAGGCCGTGACTCGAGATCTGCAGCGGCGGCCTGCCTTCGTCGCTCACGACGTCGGCCCCAGCCGCACGCAGCGCGTCGAGGAGCGGAGCGATCGGACGCCGGCGAAGAGGCTCTTGGCCATCGAGGACCACCGTCCCCTTCGCGAGCAGCGCCACCGCTGCCAGGAAACGAAGCGTCGTTCCCGAGAGCCCCGCGTCCACCTTCGTCCCCCCCGCCACAGGCCGGCCCGAGGTACCGGTCACCTCCGTATCGCCTCCGACGTCCTCGATACGGGCACCGAGGGTACGAAGCCCCGACGTCATCGCCACTGTGTCGTCGCTCTCGAGCAAACCGCTGAGCACGCTCCTGCCCTCCGCCAGGGCGGCGATCACGAGCAGCCGATTGGTCAAGCTCTTGGAGGGCGGCGCGTCGAGCGTGCCGGCGACCGGGCCGGCCGGGACGAGCTCGAGCACTGCGCGAGAGAGCCAGTCGGGCGGGGCGGAGCCGGTCACCGGCCAAGCGTAGGCCGGTGCGAGGCCAGCGCGGCCCGGCGCCGAGCGCGGTCCCGGTTACCGCCGTGGGACCCGTGGATGCGACGATGGCGCGGTGACTCTCCGGATCTGCTTCGTGTGCTCGGGCAACATCTGTCGCTCACCCATGGCCGAGGTGGTACTCCGCCACGAAGCCTCGGCGATCGGTCTCGCCGGACGCTTGGCGATCGACAGTGCGGGCACGGCAGCCGACATCGGCTTCGCCATCGACGGTCGTGCCCGCAGGGCACTCGAACGACGCGGCTACGGGCCGGTCAGTCATCGGGGGCGCCAGTTCCAACCCGCCTGGCTCAATGAACGCGACCTTGTCGTCGCAATGGAAAAGAGCCACTTGCGATGGCTGGACAGCCGCGGGTCGAAGACCGGGCGCACCGCGCGCGTCCGGCTCCTCCTCAGCTACCCGACAGGTCGAGCCGGACAGGGCGACTCGCTCGAAGTCCCTGACCCGTACTACGGCGACGAGGCGGAATTCGAGTCGTGCCTCGATCTCGTACAGGCCGGGTGCGCGGCGCTGCTGGGCGAGCTGGCGGCCGAGCTCACCGCGAGCTGAGGCCGTCAGGTCGCGGGGCTCACCGAGCTCATGTTGAACTCGGCCACACGCAACGGCGGCATCGCAGTCCTGTTGAGCCACTCGTTCCATTCCCGCGAGAGCGCCCGTTCGGTCCGCCCCGCCTCGATGGCCTTCGACAGCAAGTCGACAGGGCTCTCGTTGAAGCGGAAGTTGTTGACCGACCCGACGATCTCGCCGTGCTCCACCAAGTAGACGCCGTCTCTTGTCAGGCCGGTCAGCAGCAACGTCGCCGGGTCCACTTCTCGGATGTACCAAAGGCACGTGAGCAGCAGTCCCCGCTCGGTCCGCCCGAGCAGGTCCTCGAGGGTGCTCGTGGCCCCCGGCAGCTCGAGGATGAGGTTGTTCGCGAACGCTGCCGGCTCGACGCCCGAACGTGTGGCTCCTGCGCGGTGGTACTGCAAGCGCGCGAGGCGCCCGTCGGAGACCCAGTCGGTCCGCTCGAGTGGGAGGCCGTTGTCGAACACCGACACATCCTGGCCGGAGGCCCCCGTGACGAGGAATGGTGTGCACTCGAGACCCTCGGCGAACGGATCGCTGCGCAACGAGAACCGGTGCGAAGAGAGCGACTCCCCCACCCTGGTCGCGCCGCCCGGCGCGGAAAAGACGCTGCGCCCCTCTTCTGCCTCCCGGCCCGAGGTCGCGTCCCCTAACGGCACGATGAGGTCGGCCACCGCATCGGGGGGGAGCACGACCTCATAGCGGCCGGCATCCAGCTCGAGCTTCCGCTCGCCCCAGCTGAGCCGGCGGTCGAGCCGCTCTTTCAGCTCCTCGACATGGACCGTGGCAAGGTCCTCGGCACCTGTGGCCGCCCAGGCCGACCGCGCTCCCCCATCTGCGCGCGCTACGGCCTCGAGCTTGCCGGTCGGCTCCACGTAACGGAGCCGGAGACCGGTCGAAGAACCGAGATAGACGGTCGAGACGTGATGCTCGGCGTAGCCGGCCAACCTCGTCCCCACCGCAGCAGCCCGTGCGAAGGCGTCACCGAGCCCAGCGAGCACGCTGCCGAGCCCGGCCAGGCTCGTCATGACCGGAGGGTCGGCGAACTCGCTCCCGGGCTCTGAGCTTCTCGGGGTGACGAGTGGCGCGGCGTCCTCGGCCGGCTGGGCCGTGGCTGCGTTCGCCTCGGCCCTGCGGAGGAGGTCGACCGCGTCGGCGGCACCGCTGCTGCTCGCCGTCCCGACAGCTGTGCCGCGCTCGGTCTCGCGCAACGCGACGACGGTCACGTCCCGGTCGCGGCGCGTGCCGTTGGTCGTCACGGTGTTGTTGGCAAAGCGAAGCTCCGCTTGGCTGACCTCCTCCACGATCACGACGCAACCGTCCGATCGGGAGGCTTCGAGCACCTGATCGACGACGCGGTCCGCTGACATGAGGCGACCTGTCCCGGCGCTCATCGGCCCGACTCCTCGCGAGTGTTCAGCACGTTGATGCCCCGAAACAGCGCTGCCGGGCAGCCGTGGCTCACGGGGGCGACCTGCCCGGGCTGGCCCTTGCCGCAGTTGAAGGCGCCGCCCAGGCGGTAGGTGGACTCACCGCCCACGGCCTGCATCGCCCCCCAGAACTCGGTCGTGCGCGACTGATAGGCCAGATCCCTCACCTGCCCGGCGAGCTTGCCTTTTTCGATCCTGAAGAAACGCTGCCCGGTGAACTGGAAGTTGTAGCGCTGCATGTCGATCGACCAGCTCTTGTCGCCGACGACATAGAAGCCGTCGTCGACCGACGAGATGAGCTCCTCGGTGCTCGGGCCGTCCCCCGGTGCCGGGCGCAGTGACACATTGGCCATGCGCTGGATCGGTGTGTGCCCTGGAGAGTCGGCGAACGCGCAGCCGTTGGACCGGCCAAGTCCCATGAGCCGCGCGATTCGCCGGTCGAGCTGGTAGCCCACAAGCACGCCGTCGCGAATGAGGTCGAAGCTCTGCGCCTCGACTCCCTCGTCGTCGTAGGCGACTGTTGCCAGGCCGTGGTCGACGGTTCGGTCCCCCGTCACGTTCATGACCTCCGAGCCGTAGGCGAGGGTGCCGAGCTTGTCGAAGGTGGCGAACGACGTCCCCGCGTACGCCGCCTCGTAGCCCATCGCCCGGTCGAGCTCGGTGGCGTGCCCGATGGACTCGTGGATCGTGAGCCACAGGTTCGTGGGATCGATGACGAGGTCGTAAGCACCGGGGGCGACCGACGGGGCGTGAACCTTCTCGGCGAGGTAGCCGGGCATGCGTGCGAGCTCGCCGTCCCAGTCCCAGCCCTCGCCGAGCAGGTACTCCCAACCCCGGCCGGCCGGTGGCGCCAAGCTGCGCATGGTCTCGAAGCCTCCCGCCTCGGCGTCGACCGCCGTCGCCTCCACCACGGGGTGCACGCGGACCCTGCGCTGGGTCGTGACCGTGCCGGAGAGATCCGCATAGTGCTTGTCCTCCACGACGGCCAGCACGTACGCCGTCACGTGGTCCACGCCCGGCGAGCCAAGGAGACGCCCGCTCCACTCCTCGAGCAGTGCCACCTTCTCCGCCGTGGGCACCCCGGCCGGGTCCAGATCGTACGAGGAGGTCCATACCGCCCCGCCGTGCGACGGCTCGTCGGCCAGCTCGACGCGCTCGCCGACAGCAGGGGCAGTGGCCCGCGCCGTTGCGACCGCCTGGTCGGCGAGCGCGGCCGCGGCGTCGGCATCGAGCTCGACCGTGGCCGCGAACCCGAACGAGCCCTCGTGGACAACCCGAAGGCCCACGCCGAGCTCGAGGTCGTCGGCGGAAGTCTCCAGCCGACCGTCTCGCAGGCTCACGACCTGCGAGCGGATCCGCTCGATGCGTGCCTCGGCATGCTCGCAGCCGAGCGCCCGCGCCCGGTCGAGCACCGCGCTACGGACCGCGTCCAGCGGAAGAGCCAGGAATTCGGCGTCGAGCTCTACGTTCGCCATGTGTGATGCGCCTCCTAGAAGTCGGTGCCAAGTGTGCCAGCCCATGTCGATGACATCAAAGGCTCCACTGACCGGGATCTGGTCTCAATCCGGCCGGAACCTCTGGCCGTAAAGGTCTTGCCGTCCAGGCTCTCGTATCAAGCCATGCAAGTCACTTGCTCGTGAGCTGACCTACGAGCGGGCGCTGCCGGGTCTCGAAGGCGCCGGCCATGCGCTCGATCTCGCGCTTCGGCAAACCTCGGCGGATCGCCTCGGCGCGCCAGGTCGCCGTAGCGGTGGCGGTTTCGACGATGATCGCCTTTGCAGCGGGGAGCGAGAGCCGAAAGTCCGGGCTCACCTCGAGACAGAGTCCGAGATCAGCGCGCGCGTCGTCGACACCGATCGCGGTCGAAAGCCGGCCCGGCGAGTCTGGGTTCGGATTGAGGTCGTACGCCGGGGACAGCTCCCAGCCCCGTCCGCGGCGCAAGAAGCCGTGGTTGCGCAGGTGGTCGTCTGTGTTGCTCGTCAGCACAGAGAACACGATCCTGCGAAACAGCTCCTCGAGATCCCGGTTCGGGTGGTCCGAGCTGGCGGCGAGCACCTCGGCGATCTCGAGGTAGCTCCGCTGTTCGAGGTCGGTCCCTTCGAGCATTGTCAGAGCGCTCGCGAAGCCGACGCGGCGGCGGCCGTCGCGGTCGAAGCGCCTGACGATCAACACGGGCCGTCCGGCGACCTTTTCGAGATCGCTTCGAGCGACCGTGATGCCGCACCGCCCGGCGAGGTCGCTCTCGAGCTTCTCCCAGCTCGCAACATCCCACTCGTCGCTGAGCTTGCGGGGGAACTTCGCGAATGCGAGCTCTCCTTCGGCTGTTCGCACTGCTGCTTTCGGCCGGGCGCCCCCGAGAGAGCTCCCGGCGTCGACGAGATCCTTGATCGCCTGCCAGTCACCGTCGGTCTCGCCGGCGAGGAACTCGTCGGTCGCTGCCAGCAGCTTTGCAAGAAATAGCAGCTGAGGAACGGCGGCGTCGCTGTCCGACCAGTAGTTGCCGGCTCCGGGGCGCCTTAGGCGGATCGCTCCCTGGCGTAGCTCGTCCCGAGTCCCGAGGAGGAAGTCCGCGGTGGTCAGCGAGCGAGGCCTGGTAGAGGTCCACCGCACCCGGTCACGCTCTTCGCGCTGCATGAGGCTGCGCCCACAGCGGTCGGGGGC
>PMZN01000054.1 GCA_003170375.1 Acidimicrobiaceae bacterium
TCGTCGACCGACAGGCCACGTCTCGTTGCCCACTCGGTGACGCGGGCCACCTGGCGGTCGAGATCACCCCGTTGGTCGTGGGAGGACACCCGGGCATAGAGGACCGTGCGACCACCGAGACTCTCGGAGCTCTCCATGTCCACCAGGATCAACCGGCCCACCTTCTGCGCGGGCACCGGCAGCGTGCCTTCCCGGAACCACCGGTAGGCGGTGAACTTGCTCACCCCAACACGTTCCGCCCAATCGGACAGGTTCACGCATCCATACTGGAACATACGTACGCCGACTAGAAGCTGCTCAGCATGCGGCAGTTGTGAACCCTACCAGTCGTCGTCAGCCTCCGAAGCTGGCCCTGAGCTCGCCGTCCTGATCGCGGCTCCTGGCGCCCTGCGAGCCCCGGCCTTCTTCGCCGTACCGGCCTTCTTGGCGCCGGTTGCCTTGCGGCCAGCGGCCTTCTTCGCCGTACCGGCCTTCTTCGCCGTACCGGTTGCCTTTCGCGCTCCGGCCTTCTTCGCCGTACCGGTTGCCTTTCGCGCTCCGGCCTTCTTCGCCGTACCGGTTGCCTTGCGGGTTGTCGACCGCTTGGACGGACCCGCTGCCCGTCGATCCGCGATCAGCTCGGCTGCGCGTTCGAGAGTCAACTCGTCCGGGTCGTCACCCCGCCGAAGCGAGGCGTTCGTCGTCCCGTCGGTTACGTAGGGCCCGAAACGGCCCGAGCGCAACACGACCGTCGATCCCGACTCCGGGTCGGCGCCAAGCTCGCGAAGGGGAGCTGTGGAAGTGCCGTAACGACGCTGCTTGGGCTCCGCGAACAGCGAGAGCGCCTCCTCGATCGTCACTGTGAACAGCTGGTCCTCGTTCTCCAGGCTGCGAGTCTCGGAGCCTCGTTTCATGAACGGCCCGAATCGGCCGTTGGCTGCGACGACCTCCTCACCGGTCTCGGGATCAGCGCCAATCGTCCTTGGGAGCTGCAGGATCTGCAGAGCCTGCTCGAGCGTGATGTCCGAGACGTCCATCGTCTTGAGCAACGAAGCGGTCCGCGGCTTGTCAGCAGCCTCGGCCGCCTCGCCGAGCTGAACGTACGGCCCGAAACGTCCCGCTCTCACCAGAACCGTCCTGCCCGTCGCCGGATCGTTGCCCAGGACTCGGTCCGAGGAGGGATGCTCGAGCAGCTCTGCGGCCCGCTCCAAGGTGAGCTCGTCCGGGGCCAGGTCGTCAGGCACCGCAGCGCGGTCCTCGCCGCGCTGGAGGTACGGACCGTAGCGGCCCACGCGGACCACGATCTCGCGCCCTTGCGCATCGGTGGCCAGTGATATCGAGTTCACTTCCCGGGCGTCGATCTCGTCGAGATGCAACGACACGGCCTCCTTGAGACCGTGCGAGCCGTCGACCGCGAGCGAGTGGCCAGGCGCCTTGGCAGGCTGAACGGCCCCTGGCCTGTGCTCGCCGAAGTAGAAGCGCTCGAGCCACGGGACCTGTTCCTCGCTGCCGGAGGCGATGTCGTCGAGATCGTCCTCCATGGAGGCCGTGAACCCGTAGTCGACCAGGTTCGCGAAGTGGTCCTCCAGCAGCCCGACAACGGCGAAGGCGGTGAAGGACGGAACGAGCGCCGTCCCTCTCTTCCACACATAGCCCCGGTCTTGGATGGTCCCGATGATGCTGGCATAAGTCGACGGACGTCCGACGCCGAGCTCCTCGAGACGCCGCACGAGCGAAGCCTCGGTGTAGCGCGCCGGCGGCTTGGTTGCGTGCTCCTCGACCTCGAGGCCGTCGCAATCGACGTCTCCTCCGGCGACGAGCCGAGGCAGGCGGACGTCCTGGTCGCCCCGACGCTCACTCCGGCCGTCGCCGTTCTCGTCGTCGTCCTCCCGGTAAACCGCCAGGAAGCCGGGATCGGTGATGACCGTGCCCGTCGCCATGAACACCGTGACGTCTCCCCTGCGCGCGACTGGCGACTCGGTCAAGGTGCGCCCAACGATGCGGGCTCGTGCGGTCGTCCCGGTCGCATCGTTCATCTGCGATGCGACCGTCCGCTGCCAGACGAGCTCGTAAAGGCTGCGCTCCTCACCTCTCAGCTCGCCGGCAACTTGGGAGGGCGTCCGGAAGCGATCGCCGGCGGGGCGGATCGCTTCGTGAGCCTCCTGCGCGTTCTTCACCTTGCTGCGGTACATCCGGGGAGAGCGCGGCACAGACTGGGCGCCATAGAGTGCCTGGGCCTGGTCTCTGGCGGCCCTGATGGCGGTATCCGACAGCGTCGTCGAGTCGGTCCGCATGTAGGTGATGTAACCCCGCTCATAGAGCCGCTGCGCGACCTGCATGGTCCTTTGTGCGGAGAACCGCAGCTTGCGCGCGGCTTCCTGCTGGAGCGTGGAGGTGATGAAGGGGGCGGCCGGCGATCGCCGGTAAGGGCGCTCCTCGACGCTAGCGACTTCGAACTCGGCGCCGGTGAGGGCCGCGACGAGGCCACGAGCTCCTGGCTCGTCGAGCAGCACGACCTCGTCGGGTGAGCTCAACGTCCCGGTCGGGCTGAAGTCTTCGCCAGTCGCTACCTGACGATCGCCGATCTCCACCAGGCGTGCGGCGAAGGGCTGCGAGTCGGCTGAGAAGCTGCCTTCGACGCTGCACCAGCTGGCGGAACGGAACCGCATGCGCTCGCGCTCTCGCTCGACGACGATCCGGGTGGCGACGCTCTGCACACGGCCGGCAGACAGGCCCTTGGCGACCTTGCGCCACAGCACCGGTGAGACCTCGTAGCCGTAGAGGCGATCGAGGATGCGCCTCGCCTCTTGCGCGTCGACGAGCCGACGATCGAGCTCGCGGGGGTGCTCGATGGCGGCGCGGATGGCGGCGGGTGTGATCTCGTGAAACACCATGCGCGACACCGGGACCCGGGGTGAGAGCACCTCGACCAGGTGCCACGCGATCGACTCGCCTTCACGGTCCTCGTCTGTCGCGAGGTAGACCTCGCTCGCCGCGCCGACGAGACGGCGAAGCTTCGCGACCTGTTCGCGCTTCTCGCGAGACACGACGTAAAGGGGCTTGAAGTCGTTGTCCACGTCGACACCGAGACGAGCCCAGGGCTCTGCCTTGAAGGCCGCCGGCACGTCCGCCGCCGATCGCGGGAGGTCGCGTATGTGGCCGATCGAGGACTCGACGACGTAGTCACCGCCGAGATAACCAGCGATGGTCTTCGCCTTCGCTGGGGACTCGACGATCACTAGTGGCTTGGGCATGTGTGCTCGTCCCGGTAAGGGCGGACGGCCGGGGTTACGCCGGTCCGCAGTGGCTTAGGAGCCGACGTCGGCGTCGTCGGTGCTGCCTGAAATCTCGTGCCCGGATCCCTCGTTCGGAAGTGCCGCTTGAGTCCCCTCCGCCTCGGGCTCAAGCATGCTAGTCGAGCGCTTCGAGAATGCGATCGAGGCCAGCAATACCACGAGGGCCGCCGCCGCGATGGCAAAGCGGGCGCCGTCATGGTGCCGGAGCGTGATAACGGCCGGCAAGATGAGCAACGACACGAGGTTCATCACCTTGATGAGCGGGTTCAGCGCNNCCGTCCTCGATGTACTTCTTGGCATTGTCGAAGGCACCGCCCGAGTTCGAGAGGAAGTTCGCCATCAACTGGCCGGTGAGGATCGTGCCGGTGAGGAACGCACCGAGGGCGATGTAGTTGATCCCGAACCCGACGATGACCGGCGAGAGAACCGCCAGCAGGGCGGGGGTCGCGAGCTCGCGCTGGGAGGCCGCGGTGCAGATGGAGATGACACGGCCGTATTCCGGCTTCTCCGAGTAGTCCATGATCCCGGGGTGTTCGCGGAACTGGCGGCGCACCTCGTAGACGACCGTCCCCGCCGAGCGGCCGACGGCTCGGATGGCGAGCGACGAGAAGAGGAAGGCGATCGATCCGCCGATCAACAGGCCGATGAACGTCGTGGGGACCGCGACGTTGATCTGGGTCAGCGGGTTGTGGAACAACGCGTCGCCCGTGACCTGCTTCAGTTGTGGCAGCTGGTTGCCGATGGTCTCGATGAACGAGGAGAACAGGGCGACCGCGGCGATGACCGCAGAGCCGATCGCGACTCCCTTGGTGATCGCCTTGGTGGTGTTGCCTACGGCGTCGAGGCTCACCATGACCCGCTCGGCCTCGCCCGTGAACTCACCGGACATCTCGGCGATCCCGGCCGCGTTGTCCGATACCGGGCCGAAGGAGTCCTCCGAGATGATCATCCCCGTCGTGGAAAGCATGCCGATACCCACCAGGGCCACCAGGTAGAGCGAAACGGTAAGCTTGCCGCCGCCTAGCGCGACCGCGCTCGCGATCGCCACGACGATGGCGATGATCGCCCACACGCTCGACTCGAGGCCGATCGAGATGCCGGCCAGTACCGTCGTCGCCGGGCCGGTGCGGGTCGCATCCGCGATCTGTCGCACCGGGCTGCGATCGGTCGAGGTGAAGTTCTCGGTGATCAGGCTCGCCACGTTCGCGAGCGCGATGCCGATGAGCACGGCCCAGAAGACCTTCAAGTTGCGGACGTAGAACTGCGCAACGAGAAACGCCCCGACGAGTGTGAGCACCGTACCGGTCCTGAAGCCACGGTTGATCGGGGCCATCGCCGACTTGTCGCTGTCGCGCGCCCGCACGATCAGGATGCCGAACGCGGACGTGAGGATCCCGATGCCCGCAACGATGAGCGGGTAGAGCAGGCCGCGCGCAGGTGGCAGGCGGAGAGACTGGAACGCGGAGTAACCGAGGATCAGCGAGGCGATGATCGTGATCTCGTAGGACTCGAAGAGGTCGGCCGCCATTCCGGCACAGTCGCCGACGTTGTCNNACGTCGGCGGCCTTGGTGAAGATGCCGCCGCCGACACGCATGAACAGGGCGATCAGCGACGCACCGAACCCGAAGCCGACCAGCACGGCCGTGGCGCTGTTCTGGAAGATGAACACGATCGTCGTCGCACCGATGAGGCCGAGTCCGACACAGAGCAAACCGGTGATCCCTCCTGTGCGGAAGGCCACCTTGAGCGCCGGCGGAAGCTTTCCCTCGCGCGCCGCCGCCGCCGTCCGGACGTTGCCGCGCACCGACAGGCTCATGCCGATGAACCCCGTCAACCCTGAGAAGGCCGCGCCGCAGAGGAAGGCGATCGCCCGGGCGAAGCCGGACTGCAGGAAGGTCAGGGCCACCGTCCCATCAGGACGGACGACCTTGGTCGCGGTGAAGAACACGAGCACGAACAGCGGAACGACGATGATCGCGATCGTCTTGAACTGGCGACGCAGGAAGGCGCCGGCGCCTTCTTGGATGGCGGCCGCGATCTCACGCATTTTGTCGGTGCCGGTGTCAGCGGCGAGCACGCCGCGCATCAGGTAGAGAGCGGTAGCGATCGCCACGACGCCCGTTCCAAGCGCGAACACCAGCCAGACTCGCTCGGCCCCACCGAGCACGAAGGCCTGGTAGCCGCCGGTCGCGAATAGATGGGGGGGCATTACTTGCTCCTTTGGTCGAGACGGCTCGGAGAATAGGGTAGGTGGCGGGCAGATTCAAACTGCACAATTAATTG